>NZ_JBKFAK010000022.1:0-90213 GCF_053345595.1 Methylobacterium sp. D54C | reverse complement strand
GCGAGCAGGCTGTCGAGGGGGCGGCCGCGCAGGGCCTCGACCACGGAGGGGGTGACGTCGATGATCTCGTAGCGGGCAAGGATCCCGCCGTCGGCCGTGGCGACCTCGGCCCCGGCCTGGATCGCGCTCGCCGTCGGACCCGCCGCGGGCAGGTACGTGCAGCCCGACATCGCCGTGACGGCGAGCAGGACGAGGGGAAGTTTGCGCATCCAGATGTTGCCCATCGGTATTGCCGAGCCCGTGCCTAGCCCATAGCGGCCCAGGTGTCCGTAGCGGGTGAGCCACACTCCGCCCGCCACGACCGAGACTGCTAAGTCATCCTCGTTAAGCACAGCTTTTTCGGGGCACAGGGACGACGAATGCCGGGCGCAGCGCGCGCTGCTGAAATATCGGGACACAAATCCGAGCGCTGTCGACGGTAACGAGTCGGCCCATCGACTCCAGGGCCGCACGGCCCCGGCGCGATCCGCTCACTGACCCTGGGTCACCGCCGCGGTGATGTCGCCGTAGACGGCGCTGACGCGGGACACGTAGTAGCGGATGCTGCCGACCGCGACGAGGAAGATCAGGCCCCCGAGCAGGGCGTACTCGGTCGCGGTGGATCCGCGGAGGTCGTGGGCGAAGCGCGCGGCCGCGACAGGGATCCGATCCGTCAGGGCGGCCGCCGCCCGGGATCGCACCGCGCGCCGCCCCGCCCCGTCGCCGCCCGGCTCATCCATGGTCGAACGCGCCTTCCCATCCCGCCGTCCGCGTGGCCTCACGCGCTCGGAAGGCTGTTACCGGCCCGCGCTTGCCGCCGGCTTAACGAAGTGTCCGAAACAGGGCATCGGGCTGATTCCGGGCGGGATATGCACCGCCCCGCGCGGCGGGCGCGCCCGGCGAGGGCGCGCCCGCGACGGCTCAGGCGTGGCCGGCCTTGTGGCGCAGGTCGTCGATCCGCTTGGAGGCCTCGGCCTTGTCGAGGTCGGGATCGAACGCCTTCGGCTCCTTCGCCTCTTCGGAGAGCGTCTTCAGGTAGGAGGCCTGCGCGCCGGTCATCGGCTCGCCGCCGGTGGTCCACTGGTCTGGATCCTTGATCTGGTTCGACACGTCCTTCGGGTCGGTCTTGGGGTTCTCCGGCGCCTCCTGGTGCGCATCCTGGCGCACTCCGGAATCCCGATCGGCCTTCGACGTCGCCTTCGCGGTGGTGGTAGCCATGCGACTCATGTTCCCTAAATGTTCGCGTTCTGGGTCGTCAACGCGGCCCGCGCCGCGACGGTTCCTGCCGACACGGCGGCAACGTCGGGCGCGGCGATCTTCCCATCCGCGCGCGCGCTCCGCATGATCGTGACGCGCGGCGGCCCGGCGCGCCTCGGAGCCACGGTGGTCCGGATGACGTCCCAATCAGACTCGCCATTCGATGCCGGGACGGCCGCTCAGGTGCTCGTGGTCATGGGCGTCTCGGGGTCCGGGAAGAGCACCGTGGCGGCGCTGATCGCCGAGAAGCTCGGCTGGATCTTCGTGGACGGCGACAGCTTCCACGCGCCGGAGCATGTGGCGAAGATGCACGCGGGCCACGCCCTCGACGACGCGGACCGCGCACCGTGGCTCGCCCGGATCGCGACCTGGATCCAGCAGCGCCTCGACGCCGGCGAGTCCGGCGTGGTGGTCTGCTCGGCGCTCCGGCGCGCGTACCGGGACGTCCTCACCCGGGGCAGCCGGCGGGTCCGCATCGTCTACCTCGACGGCGACAAGGCCCTGATCGCGCGGCGTCTCGCGGAGCGCCAGGGTCATTTCATGTCGCCGCATCTCCTGGACAGCCAGTTCGCCACCCTCGAGGTCCCGGGCCCCGACGAGCACCCGATCACCGTCGGGATCCTCGAGCCGCCCGAGGCGATTGCCGACCGGGTCGTGGCGGAACTCGCCACCGCGGCGCGCCGGGATCCGGGTGGGGAGTGACGCGATGACTGCAGGAACCGGCAAGGCCGCGGGGATCGCCCTGGTGATCTCGGACGTCGACGGCACCCTGGTCACCGGGGACAAGCGCCTGACGGCAGCGACGGTGGCGGCCGTGCGCCGCCTGCGCGCGGCCGGGATCGGCTTCAGCATCGCCTCGGCGCGGCCGCCGATCGGGCTGCGGAGCCTCGTGGCGGAGCTCGGCCTCGACCTGCCGATGGGGGCCTTCAACGGCGCGAGCGTCGTCCGGCCGGACCTGTCGATCATCGAGGAGCGGACCATCCCGGAGCCGGCGGCCCGGGCGGCCCTCGACCGGCTCCTGGCCGAGGGGCTGGACGTCTGGGTCTTCGCCGACGGCGCGTGGTGCCTGCGCGACCCGGACGGGCCCTACACCGACCTGGAGCGCCGCACGATCGACGCGGAGCCCCGAGTCGTGCCGGATCTCGGAACGCTCATGGGTATGGCCGCCAAGATCGTCGGCGTCAGCCGCGACCACGCCCATCTCGCGGCCTGCGAGACGCGAATCGCGGCGGCGCTGGCCGGCCGGGCCACCGTCCACCGCTCGCAGAAGTACTATCTCGACGTGACGCCGCCCGATCTCGACAAGGGTCGCTTCGTCGCCTGGATGAGCGCGCATCTCGCCATCCCGCGCGAGCGGATCGCCACATTCGGCGATGCCGGGAACGATCGCCCGATGTTCGCGCAGAGCGGCTACTCCGTGGCGATGGGCAATGCCGAGGCGAGCGTCCAGGCGGCCGCCAGCGCGGTCACGGACAGCAACGACGCCGACGGGTTCGCCCGCGCGGTCGAGCGCTTCATCCTTCCCTGACCGGCTCCCCAGACCGGCCGACCGCGTCCGCGCGCCGCCCTGTGGCGCGCGGATCACAAGCACGCCCGTCGCCCCGGCCGCCCACAGGCTGCCGAACGGGGGCCGCTTTCCGGCCTCATTTCCCCGTGACCTAGCTTGACTACAGAACAAGCAGCACCGGGTCTCGGAATGCATCGCCTCATCCTGGCCGCCGTCCTCGCGGTCGCGCCCGCCGCCGCCTTCGGGCAGGGCGCGCGCGACAATATCGACGCGTTGATCGAGCAGCAGGCGAAGGCGAACGGCGTTCCGGCGAGCTTCGTGCACGCCGTGGTCAAGCGCGAGAGCAACTACAATCCGCGGGCGAAGGGCGGCAGCGCCCTGGGTCTCATGCAGATCAAGCACGCGACCGCGCGCGGCATGGGCTACACCGGCGACGCCGCCGGCCTGTACGATCCGGAGACCAACCTGCGCTACGGCGTGGCCTATCTGGCGGGCGCCTACCGCACGGCCAAGGGCAACGTCGCCCAGGCCTACCAGTACTACAACCGCGGCTACTACTACGCCGCCAAGCGCCAGGGCATCTCCACCGAGGTCGCCTCGGTGGTCGCCCCCGTGGCGGCTTCGGCCAGCGCCCTCGCGAGCCTGTTCGGCGGCGGCGTCGCCGACTCCAAACCCAACCCCGCGGCCGCCGCCCTGGCCTACGCGCCGACGGCCGCCGCCGTGGCCGAGGTTCCGACCGAGACCGTCGAGGTGCCGCTGCCGCCGCGCCGGCCCGCCGCCCTGGCCGGCGCCGCGGTCGAACTCGCCAGCCTGTCCATCGACCCGGCCGCGGGCGCGCCCCCGGCCGCCCCGCAGGCCGCCTCGGTTCCCTCCGTGGAGGTGCCGCTGCCGCCGCGCCGACCCACGGCCCTCGGGAGCGCGGAGGCCTCGCCGGCGCAGATGGCGGAACTCCGGCTCTCGCCGCAGCCCGCGGCGGCCGCCACCCCGATGACCCCCGCGGCCGCTTCGGCACCGGCCACCGAGGCGGCGGTCGAGGCGGTCGAGGTGCCGCTGCCGCCGCGCCGTCCGTCGCTCCAGATGCTCGCCGCCGCCACGCCGCGGCGCGCCCCGGCCGCCGCGGCGCTCGCCACGCCGGTGCGCGAGGCCACGGCCCTGCCGGTCGAGTAGCGCGCCCGCTCCGGCGCGGGCGCAGACCGCCGATCGCCCGCCCGGCCGGGCCTTCTGCCCACACAAGGATCATGCCCAAGGCTTGACCATCGGGTCGATCCGCAACACATAGGCGCCACGCCAGCAACGTGGTTGGATCGTTACGGTACGGACCGGCGCCGCGAGACAGCGGCCGTACGCGGGTGGCGCACGACGGATCTCAGGGCAGGAAACGCCGGTCTACACGCGCACGTTCTCAGGCAGCTTCCTGTCCGGCGGAACGCCAAAGCGCGATGGATCTCGAAGCGGCAGGCATGCAGGGCACGGACTCTGCTTTCGAGCTGGCAGGAAAGCGGACGGCGCCATGACCGGCGTGGAACAGGAATCTCTCTTTCTCACGGACCTCGGGCGACGCGTCAGGCACGCGCGCACAGTGCGCGGGCTGTCGCGCAAGGTTCTGTCGCAGACCTCGGGCCTGTCCGAGCGCTACATCGCGCAGCTAGAGGGCGGCCAGGGCAACGTCTCGATCATCCTGCTGCGGCGGGTGGCGAACGCCATGGGTGTGCGGCTGGACGACCTGATCACCGGCAACGACGCGCTGCCCGACTGGCCCGTGGTGCGCGACCTCCTCGCCCAGGCGAGCCCGGCCCAGATCGTCGCCGCCAAGGAGGCCCTGTCCGGCGGCAGCCGGCCCGAATCGAGCAACCGGCCGCGCGTGGCGCTGACCGGACTGCGCGGCGCCGGCAAGTCGACCCTCGGCAAGCTCGCGGCCGAGCGCCTCGGCTGGACCTTCGTGGAGCTCAACGCCGAGATCGAGCGGGAGAACGCCCTCTCGGTCCAGGAGATCTTCGCGATCTACGGCCAGGAAGGCTACCGCCGGCTCGAGCAGGCGGCCTTGCGGCGCCTGACCGAGCATCCCGGGCCGCTGATCCTCGCGACGAGCGGCGGCATCGTCGCGGAACCGCTGACCTACGATCTGCTCCTCCAGGCGTTCTACACCATCTGGCTGCGCGCCCGGCCGGAGGAGCATATGAGCCGCGTCCGCGAGCAGGGACACCTCGCCACGACGGGCGACCACGCCTCCGCGATGCAGGAGCTGCGCGCCGTGCTGGCGAGCCGCGAGCCGCTCTACGCCCGGGCCCCGGCGACGGTGGACACCTCCAACATCCCTGTCCAGACGATGCTGGACCGCCTGACGGCGGCGATCGAGGCGCGGTTCGGGCAGGGCGTGCCGCTGGCGGACTGACCCGCCCGCGTTCGCTGACAGCCATGCGACCGATGCGACCCCCGGGCCGCGCTGGCCCTTGATCGCCGCGGTGCAGCGCACCACGCTAGGACAGTACCCGCGGTCCGTCGCCGCCGCTGCCGTCTCTCCGGGCGGGACAACCACCCCGCTCGAGCGGGCGCTGGACCGGCCCCGCCCCACGCGCGACCGGCAGACCCTGCGAAGTCCCGGACATGAGCATCCGACTATGAGCGCCAGTCCTGCCTTCACTCACCCATCGCATGACCTCGCGGTCGTCGACCCGGTCTGGTCGCGGTTGCGGGACGAGGCGGAGGATGTCCTGCGGACCGAGCCGCAACTCGCCTCCTTCATCGTCGCCACCATCCTGAACCACACCACGCTGGAAGGCGCGGTCTCCCACCGGGTCGCGGCGCGGCTCGGGCACCCGTCGCTCCCGGCCGAACTCGTCGCCCACGCCTTCCACGAGGCGATCACGGTCGATCCCGGAATCGGCCAGGCGTTCCGCGCCGATATCGGCGCGGTGATCGACCGGGATCCGGCGACGCTCCGGGCCCTCGAACCGGTCCTGTACTTCAAGGGCTTCCACGCCCTGCAGGCCTACCGCCTCGCCCACCATGTCTGGAACCGCGGTCGACGCGACCTCGCCCTCTACCTCCAGAGCCGGGTCTCGGAGGTGTTCCAGTGCGACATCCATCCGGCGGCGCGGATCGGTCGGGGCGTCTTCCTCGACCACGCCACCGGCCTCGTGGTCGGGTCGACCGCGGTGATCGAGGACGACGTGTCGATCCTCCACGCCGTGACCCTGGGCGGCACCGGCAAGCAGCGCGGCGACCGCCACCCCAAGATCCGCCGCGGCGTGATGATCGGCGCCGGCGCCAAGATCCTGGGCAACATCGAGGTCGGGGCCTGCGCCCGAGTGGCGGCGGGCTCGGTGGTGCTGCGGCCGGTACCGCCGAACACGACGGTCGTCGGCGTGCCGGCGCGCGTGGTCGGCACCGCCGGCTGCGACGATCCGGCTCGGGCGATGGACCAACTCGTCGCCCTCGATCAGTTCATCCACCTGGGCGACGGGATCTGACCCGGGGCCGTCGCGCTTGCCGCTCCGCCCGCGGCGTGGCAAGCCCTCGGCCCATCCGCGGCGCCAGCGCCGCCAGGGGAGATCGACCAGCGTGACCAAAGCCGAGACCGCGAAGCTTCAGGACTATCTGCGCCGCAAGTTCGCGAACAACAATATCCGCCTCACCGCGATGAAGACCGGCGACTCCGCCGAGGTGTTCATCGGCGAGGAGTCGATTGGCGTGATCGCCGACGACAAGGAGGACGGCGACGATTCCTTCGTCTTCCGGATGGCGATCCTCGACATCGATCTCGAGGAAGAGGCCTGAGGCCCCGCGCTCCGGCCGGACCCGCGTCTCGGATCGGGTCCCGCCGGCCGCACCTGTGCACGGATTAACGCTAACGAGGACTCGTGCTTAACAACCGGTAAACGGCGTGAGTACAGTGCGCGCAACCTGTATCAGGAGCGCGAATAATGGTCCTCACGCCCGTCGCCCTCGAGTCGATCCGGACCCTCTGCATCGGACTGGCGCTGTCCGGCCTGATCGCCAGCGCCTTCGAGCTGTTCGCGGCGCGGCGGGCGAGCTTCAGCCTGCTGGAGCGCGGTGGTCTGCCGGCGGTCGCCGCCCTGCCGATGCTGGCCTTCTCGGCGCCGTTCATCATCCTGCGCAACACGGTGCGCGGCCGGCGGATCGAGGGGCGCCCGATCCCGTTCGTGATGCTGGCGACGGTCATCGCGTGCGGCTGGAGCCTGCTCTCCGGCCGCGTCGCCCTCGACCTCGCCGCGATGCTGGTCGGCGCCTGACCGGGTTCAGGGCTCGGCGGTGGCCACCTGCGCGGTCCCGTCCTTGCCCTCCAGGGACACCCAGGCCGCGCCGTCCTGGCCGGCCCGCTTGATGAAGTTGTAGCCGGTGCGGCGCCAGGACCGGATCGCGTCGGTCTTGTTGTCGAGGATGAAGTCGCCGCGGTCGGTCCGGACCGTCAGCACCGCGTGGCCCTCGTTGGTCTCGTCGATCACCACGGTCATCAGCAGGGCGCGCCGCGGCAGGCCGCGCTCCACCAGCATCCGCCGCTTCAGCAGCTGGTAATCCTCGCAATCGCCGAACCCGTCATCGGGGAAGTCCCAGCGGTCGACGACGCCCCAGTGCGCCTGATCGGTGATCGGCCGGATGCGCGCGTTCACGCGGCGGTTGACGCTCTGCAGGGTCCGCCACACCGCCACGGTCAGGGAAATCTCGGCCGGCTCGGCCGTGTCGACCGTGCATTCCTGAGGCGTGCGGGCGCAGAAATCCGTCCAGCCCGCGGTCGCCCGCACCGGCCCGGTCGGTTCGGCGGCGGTCACCTGATCCGGCAGGACCAGCCGCGCGTGGGCGTGGGTCGTGGCGCCGCCCATCGCGAGGATCGTGCCGAGCAGGGCAAAACTGGCCGCCTGCCGCGCGCGGCACGCCGCGTGCGTCCACCCGCGCCAACGGAGCGGGCCGAAGACCTGACACGAGATACCGCCATCCGCGTGCCGCATGGTTCAAGCCCCCGCCGCCCGATGATGACGGAAGGGTGACACGGCCACGTGCGACGCACAATGGGTCAGGACGAGACAGCTAACGCGCGGGGAGCCGTATCGGTTCCGATTTAAGAGAGTGTTGCATCCGCGGGGCTGACCGAAATCGTATGCACTGAGTGAATAGCCGCTCTGCGCCTTCTCGGAAGGCCTTGATTCACGTCAGCTTTGCCGGCTTCTCAGCACGGCTCGCACGGGGGATTCGCGGCGGGCTCGATCGAGACGCGTGAAGCCGGCCAGCCCGTCGCCGACGGGGCCGCACCCCAGGAAAGGACCCGCCATGCAGCCCGCCATCCAGCAGGTGATCAGAGCGCTCGCCGAGGATGGTCGGGCCGGCGCGATCAATATCGCGGAGCACGCGGTCGATTCCTACCTCGCCGACGCGCCGAGCGAGGGCGACAGGGCGCTGTCGCGGGACATCCTGGTCCGGGATCTCGCCAGTCTCCGGGGCGTCGCCCCGCATCTCGCGGCTTTCATTGGCCGGGTGGAGTCCTACGTGGCGAGCCTCGCCCAGCCGTCGCTGAGCCGGGCGGCCTGAGGCCGCTTCACCGGTTTGCGGTGGTGACCGGGGAGGTGACGCCGCCGAGGGAGACCCAGGCGACGGCGTCCTGGCTCTCGCGCTTGATGAACACGTAGCCGGTCTTGTGCCAGGGCAGGATCGCGCTGGTCTTGTTGTCGAGCACCAGGTCGCCGCGGTCGGTGATCAGGGTCAGCACGGCGTGGCCCTCGCCCTTCTCGTCGATCACCACGGTCATGCGCATCGCCCGCCGCGGCAGGCCGGCCTCGGCCAGCATGTGGCGCTTGAGCAGCTGGAAGTCCTCGCAGTCGCCGATGCCGTCCTCGGCCAGGTCCCAGCGGTCGGCCACGTGCAGGTGGTCCTGGTCGGTCATCGGCTCGATCGCCTTGTTGACCCGCCGGTTCACCGACACGATCGTCGCCCAGGTGGCGGGCGTCAGGCTGATCCGGGCCGGCTCGCCCCGGTCCAGCGCGCACTCCGCCGCGTAGGTCTGGCAGAACGTCACCCACGCCGCGATCGGCTTGGCGTCGCCCAGGATCTTGGCGCCCACGTCCGCGGGCAGGCTCGCCAGCGTCTGCGCCTGAACCGGAGCGGCGAGGCCGAGCAGCGTCGCCGCTCCGACCAGCATCCCCCGAACCGTCCTGAGAAGCGCCGCGCCCATCGAACCCGTCCCCGTTGTTGAGGACAGGATTGCGCCGCAGAGCCTCCGCGGCGCTGAAGCGGATGCGCGCAATTTTACCGATCCGCCGGCGCGGGCCCGCTCACGCGCGACAGCGTCGACGGGAGACTTGAGAACCCTTGTAAATCGGCGGCTTCGGCTTCGGAAACCGAAAACCTTGAGGGTTCGTCACCCGGGGACCTTAGTCCTCAGGCGCGCAGCCGCCATCGCGAGCGCAGCGGGGCGCGCCAGGACTGCGCCAAGCCGACCGATGGCGCGCTGCCCTGGGTCGCCTGGCCGCGCCCGCGATGACGGAGTGGATGCGCTCAGCCCGCCGTCTAGTCGAGCTTGCGCTCGGCCTCGCCCTTCAGCTCCGGGAAGTCCGCCTGCGTGTAAGCGCGGCCCCGGTGCGGGTCCTCGGTGATGCCCTCGTGCTCCAGGCGGCGCAGCTGCACCCGCCGGATCTTGCCCGAGATCGTCTTGGGCAGATCGGTGACGAATTCGAGCCCGCGCAGGCGCTTGAAGGTCGCGAGCCGGGCGTTGGTGAAGCGGAAGATGTCGAGCGCCGTCTCGGGTCCGGGGCTCGCTCCGGCCACCAGGGACACGTAGGCCTTCGGGATGGTGTGACGCATCGGGTCGGGCACAGGCACCACCGCCGCCTCGGCCACGGCCGGGTGCTCGATCAGCACGCTCTCCAGCTCGAAGGGGCTGATTCGGTAGCCCGACGACTTGAACACGTCGTCGGCGCGGCCGACGAAGGTGTAGCAGCCCTGCTCGTCCACGAAGGCGACGTCGCCGGTGTGGTAGAGGTCGCCGGCCGCGCCCGACAGGTTGCCCTGGCCGTCGTCGTAACCCTGCATCAGGCCGGCGGGCCGGTGGGCCCCGAGTTCGAGGCAGACCTCGCCCTCGGCGGCCGGCTGACCGTCGAGGTCGAGGACGCGCACCCGGTAGCCCGGGAGAGGCCGGCCCAGGGCGCCCGGCACCACCGGCTGCCCCGGCGTGTTGGCCATGAGCGCGGTGGTCTCGGTCTGGCCGTAGCCGTCGCGGATCGTGAGGCCCCAGGCGCTCTTCACGCGCTCGATCACCTCGGGATTCAGGGGCTCGCCCGCCGCGCAGACCTCGCGCAGGGCGAGCCGCTTCCCGGACAGGTCCTCCTGGATGATCATCCGCCAGACGGTCGGCGGCGCGCAGAGCGTCGTGGCGCCGGTGCGCTCCAGCTGCGCCAGCAGCGCGGCCGCGTTGAACGGCGCCTGGTTGATCACCAGGATCGTCGCGCCGGCGTTCCAGGGCGCGAAGAACGAGGACCACGCGTGCTTCGCCCAGCCCGGCGAGGAGACGTTGCAGTGCACGTCCCCCGGCTGCAGCCCGAGCCAGTACATGGTCGAGAGCGCGCCCACCGGGTAGGAGCGGTGGCTGTGGCGCACCAGCTTCGGCTTCGCCGTGGTGCCGGAGGTGAAGTAGAGGAGCAGCGGGTCGTCGGCGGCGGTCGGGGCGTCCGGCGCGAAGCTGTCCGAGGCCGTGAAGGCGTCGTCGTAGGCCGCCCAGCCCTCCGTCGGAGCCCCGGTGACGAGGCGGACGGCGCCGCCCGTGTCGAGGCCGGCGAACCGTGCGATCTGCTCCGGCCCGACCACGATCGCCCGCGGGCGGCCGCGGGCGAGGCGGTCGGCGAGCTCGTCGGCGGTGAGCAGCGTGGTCGCCGGGATGACCACGGCGCCGAGCTTCATCGCGGCCAGCATGGTCTCCCACAGGGCCGGCACGTTGCCGAGCAGCAGGAGCAGGTGGTCACCGCGCTTCAGGCCGAGCTGACGCAGGTGGTTGGCCACCTGATTGGACCGTGCCGCGAGCTCGCCGAAGCTGAGGCTCTGCTCGGCCCCGCTGCCAGCCTCGACGATCCGCAGGGCGGCGCGGTCGCGGCTCTCGGGGCTGGCGAGGACGGCGTCGAACCAGTCGAGCGCCCAGTTGAACGGCACCGGGTCCGGCCACGCGAAGGCCGCGACGGCGGCGGCGTAGTCGGTGCGATGGGCCAGCAGAAGGTCGCGGGCCTCCCGGAAGCTCGGCATGGTCGTTCCCCCTCGTCCTCGTTGACCGATCCCGACCCGGCGTCTTCAGGCCGGGATCAGATCCTCACCGGCCTCGCCCTGCGCGAGGCGCTGAACCATGGCGGCGTGGAAGTCGCGGATCTGCCCGGCAATCGCCCCAACACTGCGGTCGTTGCGGGCGAAATCGTCGGCGTTCAGCGCGATCAGGCCGGCCGTGTAGCCGGCTTCGTTGTGTTCGAATGGATCCGCGTAGAGCCATGCCCACCAATCGCGGGGCGGGATCAGGCTGGCGCCGGGCTTGACCCGCAGCGCCGCCAGGAAACGGAAATGGCGCGTCAGCTCTTTCCGCCAGACCGACCGCGTCCGTTGGGGCACGTCGAAGGCGAGCAGCTTCACGAGGTGCTCGTTGATGGTCTCCTCGCGCCCGCGCGCCTTCTGGGCGACGATTGCGCGCGGGAAGGCCATCTCGAACCGGACTTCGTCGTGGTCCAGCACATCCATCGCCTGGTCCCCGCTCAGGTGTTCTCGAACCGGGGCGGCCGCTTCTCTACGAAGGCGGCCATACCCTCCTTCTGGTCCTTGGTGGCGAACATGGCGTGGAACACCCGCCGCTCGAACCGGATGCCCTCGGTCAGCGTGGTCTCGTAGGACCGATTGACTGCCTCCTTGGTCATCATCGCGATCGGCAGCGACATCGACGCGATGGTCTCGGCCGCCTTCAGCGCCTCGTCGAGGAGCTGGTCGGCCGCGATCACGCGCGAGACGAGGCCAGCGCGCTCGGCCTCGGCGGCGTCCATCATCCGCCCGGTCAGGCACATCTCCATGGCCTTGGCCTTGCCGACGAAGCGGGTCAGCCGCTGGCTGCCGCCGATCCCAGGCATCACGCCGAGCTTGATCTCGGGCTGGCCGAACTGCGCCGTGTCGGCCGCCAGGATGATGTCGCACATCATGGCGAGCTCGCAGCCACCGCCGAGCGCGTAGCCCGCCACCGCGGCGATGATCGGCTTGCGCACGGCGACGAACCGGTCCCAGTCGGCGAACCGGTCGCCGGAATACATCTCCGCGTAGGTGGCGTGCTGCATCTCCTTGATGTCGGCGCCGGCCGCGAAGGCCTTGGCCGAGCCGGTGAGGACGATGCAGCCGATCCCCGGATCGGCATCCGCCTCGGTCGCCGCCCGGATCACCTCGCGGGTGAGCTGCGCGTTGAGGGCGTTCAGGGCCTTCGGCCGGTTGAGGGTGATCAGCAGGACGCGCCCGCGCGTCTCCGTCAGGATCGTCTCGTACGTGTCGCTCACGACTCGCCTCCCTGCCCGCGGAGCATACGGATGATCGCGGAAAAGTCCTCTCCCCCGTGGCCCGCGCCCTCGAACAGGCCGTAGATCTGCGCGGCCTCCGCGCCCAGCGGCGTCGCCGCCCCCGCGGCGATGGCGGCGGCCTGAGCGAGTCGGAGGTCCTTGAGCATCAGCGCGGCGGCGAAGCCCGGCTTGTAGCCGTTGTTGGCCGGCGAGGTCGGCACCGGGCCCGGCACCGGGCAGTAGGTGGTCAGCGACCAGCACTGGCCCGAGGAGACTGAGGCCACGTCGTAGAGCGCCTGGTGCGACAGGCCGAGCTTCTCGCCGAGCGCGAAGGCCTCGCTGACGCCGATCATCGAGATGCCGAGGATCATGTTGTTGCAGATCTTGGCCGCCTGCCCGGCACCGGCATCGCCGCAATGGAACACGTTCTTGCCCATCGCCTTCAGCAGCGGCTCGGCCCTGGCGAAGGCGGCGGCGGCGCCGCCGGCCATGAAGGTCAGCGTGCCGGCCTTGGCGCCGCCGGTGCCGCCGGAGACCGGCGCGTCCACCGACAGGCAGCCCCGTGCCTCCGCGAGGGCGTGGGCCTTGCGGGCACTCTCGACGTCCACCGTGGAGGAATCGATCAGGAGCGTGCCGGCGGGCAGGGCCTCGGCGAGCTGCGTCCAGACCTCGACCACGTGCCGCCCGGCGGGCAGCATGGTGATGACGACGTCCGCCCCTTGGGCCGCCTCCAGGGCCGAGCCGGTGACAGCGACGCCCGCGGCGCGCGCCGCCTCCAGCGAGGCCGGCACCAGGTCGAAGCCCCGTACGGTGTGGCCCGCCTTCACGAGGTTGGCCGCCATGGGCCCGCCCATGTTGCCGAGACCGATGAACCCGATGGTCTGCGCCATCCTGCTTCTCCCTGCTCTCCTCGCGCACCTTCACCTCAACGGCAGGCCACGTCGGTCTGCACCGAGCGCGACACGCCCCCTCTCCCGTGCGGGAGAGGGTCGGGGTGAGGGATACGCCCTCTCCGGAAAAACCTGGTCCCTCACCCTGTCCCTCTCCCGCACGGGAGAGGGGACCTGCGCTCCGAAGGGATCCGGAGGCGCCCTTGAAGCGATGCCGGGACGCGCGATCTCACATCACACAGGCCCCGTGCGCGCGTCCGAGAAGACCGGCTCCGCCCGCTTCTCCAGCCAGCGGGCGATCCGCGCCGGATCGACCGCGTCGAGGGTCGGCGGGTTCCAGCGCGGGCTCTTGTCCTTGTCGATCACCGCGGCGCGGATGCCTTCGCGGAAATCGCCCTCCGCTAGCAGCGCCAGCGAGGCGTGGAACTCGCGCTCCAGGCAGGCTTCCAGGTTCGGCGCGCCGCGGCCGAGCCGCAGGAGGCACAGCGTCAGGACGAGGCTCGACGGCGCCTTGGTCAGGAGCGTCGCCTGGGTCGCGGCGGCGAAGTCCGAGCCGTCCGCCGCCAGGGCCGACAGGATCTCGTCCACCATGTCGAAGGCGAAGCAGCGGTCGATCACCGCCCGGTGCGCGGCGAGCGGTGCCGGCTCCGGATCACGGGCGAGCCGTGCGATCGCGTCCCGCACGCCCGCCTGCCCGGCATCCGGGTCGAGCGCCACGAGGGCGTCGATCAGGTCAGGCAGACCCGCGGAGGGCACCAGGGCGTCGGCCAGCCGGCAGAAGATCGCGTCGGCGGCGCCGACCGGCTCGCCGGTCAGGCCGAGATAGGTGCCGAGTTCCCCGGGCGCGCGCGGCAGCAGCCACGTTCCGCCGACATCCGGCAGGTAGCCGATGCCGGTCTCCGGCATGGCGACGCGGGAACGCTCGGTGACGATCCGGTGCGCAGCGTGGCCCGCGAGCCCGACACCCCCGCCCATGGTGATGCCGTCCATGACCGCCACGAAGGGTTTCTCGTAGGCCGCGATGCGCGCATCGAGCCTGTACTCGTCCCGCCAGAAGGTCTCGGCGAAGGCGGTATCGGGGCTGTCGTAGAGGGAGCGCAGGTCGCCGCCAGCGCACAGGCCGCGCTCGCCCTCCCCGGTGAGCAGCACCGCGGCGATGCCCGGATCGGCCGAGAACCGGTCGAGCGCCCGGTCGATCTCGCCGACCATGCCGTGGGTCAGGGCATTGAGGGCCTTCGGCCGGTTGAGCCGCAGTCGGCCCAGTGCGCCGACCCGCTCGACGATCACGTCGCTCATCGGCGGCCCCCGGTCAGCCCGCGGGCGATGATCAGCCGCATGATCTCGTTGGTCCCCTCGAGGATCTGGTGCACGCGCAGGTCGCGGACGATCTTCTCCACGCCGTACTCGGCGAGGTAGCCGTAGCCGCCGTGAAGCTGGAGCGCCTGGTTGGCGACCTCGAAGGCTGCGTCGGTGACGTGGCGCTTGGCCATCGCGCAGAGCTGGGTCGCGGCCGGGTCCTTGGCGTCGAGCGCGGCGGCCGCGTGCCGCAGGAAGGTGCGCGACACCTCCAGGCTCGTCGCCATGTCGGCGAGGCGGAACTGCAGCGCCTGGAAGTCGGTGAGCCTCGCCCCGAAGGCGCGGCGGTCGCCCATGTAGGCGAGCGCCTTGTCGAGGGCCGCCTGCGCGCCGCCGAGCGAGCAGGCCGCGATGTTGAGCCGCCCCCCGTCGAGGCCGCTCATGGCGATCTTGAAGCCCTGGCCCTCGGCGCCGAGGCGGTTGCCCACCGGCACACGGCAGCCGTCGAAGCGCACCGCGCGGGTCGGCTGGGCGTTCCAGCCCATCTTGCGCTCGTCGGCCCCGAAGGACAGGCCGGGCGTGCCCTTCTCGACCACGATCGCGGAGATCCCCGCCGGGCCGGCCTCGCCGGTGCGGACCATGCAGACGTAGAGGTCGCTGGCGCCGGCGCCCGAGATGAACTGCTTCTCGCCGGAGAGCACGTAATGGCCGCCGTCCCGCTCGGCGCGGGTGCGGAGCGCCGCGGCGTCGGAGCCCGAGCCCGGCTCGGTGAGGCAGTAGCTGGCGATCCGCTCCATGCCCATGAGCGACGGCAGCCAGCGGCGGCGCTGATCGTCGTCGCCGTAGGCGTCGATCATCCAGGCGCACATGTTGTGGATCGACAGGAACGCCGCCACGGTCGGGCAGCCGGTGCTGAGCGCCTCGAAGATCAGCGTCGCGTCGAGGCGCGACAGGCCGGAACCGCCGACATCCTCGCGGACGTAGATGCCCGCCATGCCGAGGGCGGCCGCTTCCCGCAGGGTCTCGACCGGGAAGGTCTTGTCGCGGTCCCAGTCGAGGGCGTGCGGCGCGATGTGCTCGGCCGCGAAGCCGAGGGCCATCTCGCGGATCGCGGTCTGGTCCTCGTCGAGCCCGAAACTCATGGGCACTCCCTCATGTTCGTCAGCCACCGCGCGAGGTACGCACATCGGCCGCCCCAAGGCGGGCCGTACCCCCTCCCCGCGCGGGAGAGGGGGACCCGGGCCCCACCTCGAGCCGTCGCGCTCTACCGCATCGTCGGGATGGAGAACTCCGCCCCGCTCTTGATGCCGCTCGGCCAGCGCTGCGTCACGGTCTTGGTCTTGGTGTAGAAGCGGATCGAGTCCGGCCCGTGCTGGTTCAGGTCGCCGAAGCCCGAGCGCTTCCAGCCGCCGAAGGTGTGGTAGGCGATCGGGACCGGGATCGGCACGTTCACGCCGACCATGCCGACGTTGACCCGCGCGGTGAAGTCGCGGGCCGCGTCGCCGTCCTGGGTGAAGATCGCGACGCCGTTGCCGTACTGGTGGGTCGAGGGCAGCGCCAGCGCCTCCTCGTAATCCCTGGCCCGAACCACCGAGAGCACGGGGCCGAAAATCTCTTCCTTGTAGATCGTCATGTCGGGCGTCACGCGGTCGAACAGCGAGCCGCCCATGTAGAAGCCGTTCTCGTAGCCCTGGAGCTTGAAGCCGCGGCCGTCGACGGCGAGTTGCGCGCCCTCGGCTACGCCCTTGTCGATGTAGCTCGCGACCTTCTGCACGGCCTCCCGGGTGACGAGCGGGCCGTAATCGGCCGAGCCGTCGTGCGAGGGACCGATCTTGAGCGACTCGACCCGCGGGACCAGCTTCTCCATCAGGCGGTCGGCGGTCTGCTCGCCCACCGGCACCGCCACCGAGATGGCCATGCAGCGCTCGCCGGCCGAGCCGTAGCCGGCGCCGATCAGCGCGTCGACCGCCTGGCCCATGTCGGCGTCCGGCATGATGATCATGTGGTTCTTGGCGCCGCCGAAGCACTGGGCGCGCTTGCCCGTCTCGGCGGCGCGCACGTAGATGTACTCGGCGATGTGCGAGGAGCCGACGAAGCCCACCGCCTTGATGTCCTCGTCGTCGAGGATCGCGTCGACCGCCTCCTTGTCGCCGTTGACGACGTTGAGGATGCCCGGCGGCAGGCCCGCTTCCAGGAAGATCTCGGCGATGCGGATCGGCACGCTCGGGTCGCGCTCGGACGGCTTCAGGATGAAGGCGTTGCCGCAGGCGATGGCCGGGGCGCATTTCCACAGCGGGATCATGGCCGGGAAGTTGAACGGCGTGATGCCGGCGACGACGCCCAGCGGCTGGCGCAGGGAGTAGACGTCGATCCCGGGACCCGCCCCTTCCGTGTACTCGCCCTTGAGCAGGTGCGGGATGCCGCAGGCGAACTCCACGACCTCGACGCCGCGCTGGATGTCGCCCTTGGCGTCCGGCACGGTCTTGCCGTGCTCGGAGGCCAGCAGCTCGGCCAGCGAATCGTTCTCGCCGCGGATGAGCTCGAGGAAGCGCATCATCACGCGGGCGCGCTTCTGCGGATTGGTCGCCGCCCAGGCCGGCTGGGCCGCTGCGGCGTTCTCGACCGCGGCGCGCATCTCGGCCTTGCTGGCGAGCGCGACCTTGGCCTGCACCTCGCCGGTCGAGGGGTGGAACACGTCGGCGAACCGCCCGCTCTCGCCGCCGACGTTCCGGCCGCCGATGTAATGCCCGATCGTGCGCATGCGCGCCTCCCTGTGATGTGGCGTTCGATTTTGGCGCACCCTATCAGGATCGCTTGAGCGATAAAGCCGGATGCGCTTACAGCCGTCGTGCATCGATGCACAGCGAGGGTGCGATCATGGCCAGGACGGGACCCAACTGGGACGACCTTCGCTTCTTCCTCGCCGTAGCGCGGACCGGAACGCTGAGCGCCGCCGGGACCCGTACCGGCACCGAGCACACCACGGTCGGGCGCCGGATCCGCGCCCTGGAGGAAGGGCTCGGCGCCCGGCTGTTCCACCGCAGCAACCTCGGCTACGCGCTCACCGAGGACGGCGCGAACCTGCTCGGCGTCGCCGAGGCCATGGAGAGCGCGTTCCTGTCGGCGAGCGCCGCCACGGAGGCCGCCCAGGCGGTCTCCGGCACGGTGCGGATCGGCGCGCCGGACGGGTTCGGCAGCGTGTTCCTGGCCCCCCGGATGCACCGGCTCACCGCGCGCCATCCGGGGCTGGAGGTCGAGATCATGGCGACCGCCCGGATCTTCAGCCTGTCGAAGCGCGAGGCCGACATCGTCATCGGCCTGTCCGGCCCGCAGCAGGCCCGGGTGGTGGCGCGCCGCCTGACCGATTACCGGCTGCTCGTCTACGCGGCCGAATCCTACCTCGCCGGAACCGGGCCGATCGCGGAGGTCGGAGATCTCTCGGGGCATCCCTTCGTCGGCTACATCGAGGACATGCTGTTCACGCGCGAGCTGAACTATCTCGGCGCCCTGGGCCCGCCGGTCTCGGCGCGTCTGCGCTCCACCAACCTCCTGGCCCAGGTCCACGCGACGCTCGGCGGCGCAGGCCTCTGCGTGCTGCCGGCCTTCATCGCGGCGGCCCATCCGGGGCTCGTGCCGGTGCTGCCCGGGGCAGTGTCGCTGACCCGCTCGTTCCACATGCACATCCACGAGGATCACCGGAAGGCCGCCCATATCCGCGCCGTGGCGGGCTTCATCGCGGGCGAGGTGGAGGCCGCCGCCGCGCTCTTCGCCGGGCCGGCAGTGTAAGCGCCGGCAGTTTCGCCCGGCGGGCGCAGGTCGTAAGATCGTCGTTCCGGCGCACCAGCAGAGGCGCCGGGTGGGAGAAGCAAGAGTATGGTCGCCTCGATCGCCCTGCCCCGGCTGATGCGCGTCGGCGCCGGCGCCTCGCGGCTCCTGCCGGAGGTGCTCGGCCAGCTCGGCCTGTCGCGGCCCTTCGTGGTCACCGATCCCTATCTCGCCGGCAGCGGCCGCACCGACACGCTGCTCGAGCGCCTCACCAAGGCGGGCGCGCAGGCCACGATCTTCTCCGAGACCGTGCCGGACCCGACCGTGGCGTCCGTGGAGGCGGCGCTGGCGGCCCTCCAGGCGGGCGATTTCGACTGCGTGGTCGGCTTCGGCGGCGGCAGCCCGATGGACACCGCCAAGGCGGTGGCGGTGCTCGCCCGCCACGGCGGCCACATGCGCGACTACAAGGCGCCGCGCCAGCAGGACGAGCCCGGCCTGCCGATCGTGGCGATCCCGACCACCGCCGGCACCGGCTCGGAGGCGACCCGCTTCACCATCGTGACCGACGAGGCCTCGGACGAGAAGATGCTCTGCATCGGCCTCGCCTACCTGCCGGTGGCGGCCCTGGTCGATTACGAGCTGACGCTCACCAAGCCGAAGCGGCTCACCGCCGATACCGGCATCGACGCCCTGACCCACGCGATCGAGGCCTACGTCTCGCGCAAGTCGAACCTGTTCTCGGACGGGCTGGCGCTTCAGGCGATGCGGTTGATCGCCCCGAACCTGCGCCGGGTCTGGACCGATCCGGGCGACCGGGCGGCCCGCGAGGCGATGATGCTCGGCGCGACCCAGGCCGGCATCGCCTTCTCGAACGCCTCCGTGGCGCTCGTCCACGGCATGAGCCGGCCGATCGGCGCCCATTTCCACGTGGCCCACGGGCTCTCGAACGCGATGCTGCTGCCGGCGGTGACGGCCTTCTCGGCCCCGGCCGCGATCGACCGCTACGCCGCCTGCGCCCGCGCCATGAAGATCGCCGGCCCGGACACCGATGACCGCTCGGCGGTGTCCGCCCTGGTGACCGAGCTCGAGGCGCTGAACGACGACCTCGACGTGCCTGGACCGCGGGAATACGGGATCGACCCGGCCCGCTGGGAGGCGCTGCTGCCCACCATGGCGGCCCAGGCGCTGGCTTCCGGCTCCCCCGCCAACAACCCGGCGGAGCCCAGCGCCGACGAGATCGTGGCGCTGTACCGGCGCGTCTGGGCGGGGTGAAACCCTCTCGGAGCAGAGCACATCCTGAGACGGGACATTCGACCTGCCGCCGTCTGTGCGAGCGGAGCGAAGCAATCCAGGGACGCGCCGCCCCGGGTCGCTGCGCTGCGCTCGCGATGACGGGGTGAGACCTACTTCGCCGCCGTCAGCGGGCAGCCGCTCTCGGCCGGAGAGGCGAAGGCCTCCTTGCCGGGGATCGTCGAGATCAGCTTGTAGAGGTCCCACGGACCCTTCGACTCGGCCGGCTTCTTGACCTCGAACAGGTACATGTCGTGGACCATGCGGCCGTTGGGCTGCACGATCCCGCCATGGGCGAACACGTCGTCCACCGGCAGCTCCTTGAGCTTGGCGTTCACCGCGTCGGTCTCGTCGGTGCCGGCCGCCTTGACGGCCTTCAGGTAGGACAGGACCGCCGAGTAGGTGCCGGCCTGGATCATGTTGGGCATCCGGCCGGTGCGCTTCATGTAGCGCTGGCCGAAGGCGCGGGTCTCGTCGTTGGCGTCCCAGTACCAGCCCTCGGTGAGCGTCAGGCCCTGGGCGACCTTGAGGCCGAGCCCGTGCACCTCCGAGAGGGTGAACAGCAGCGCCGCGAGCTTCTGGCCGCCCTCGACGATGCCGTACTCGGCGGCCTGCTTGATCGCGTTCGAGGTGTCGAGGCCGGCATTGGCGAGCCCGATCACCTTGGCCTTCGAGCCCTGTGCCTGGAGCAGGAACGACGAGAAGTCCTGGTTCGAGAGCGGGTGCCGGACGCTGCCCAGCACCTTGCCGCCGTTGGCGAGCACGACCTTGCTGGTGTCGGCCTCCAGCGCCGAGCCGAAGGCGTAGTCGGCGGTGAGGAAGAACCACGTGTTGCCGCCCGCCCGGGTCAGCGCGCCGCCGGTGCCCACCGCCAGCGCCCGCGTGTCGAACGCCCAGTGGTAGCCGTAGGGCGAGCACGCCTTGCCGGTGAGGTCGCTGGTCGCGGCCCCGGTGGTGATGGTGATCTTCTTCTTCTCCTTGGACAGGCCCTGGACCGCCAGCGCCACGGAGGAGGTGGTCAGCTCCATGATCGCGTCGACATTGTCGCGGTCGTACCATTGCCGGGCGATCGCCGAGGCGATGTCGGGCTTGTTCTGGTGGTCGGCCGTGAGGATCTCGATCGGCACGCTGCCGATCTTGCCGCCCATATCCTCCACCGCCATCCGGGCGGCCTCGACCGAGCCCTGGCCGCCGTACTCGGCGTAGAGTCCGGACTGGTCATTGAGGACGCCGATCCGTATCGCGTTGTCCGAGAAGCTTCCCTGCGCGGCCGCCGGAGCGGACCCGAGCGCGGTCCCCGCGAGTGCGGCCGCCATCACCGCGCCGCCGATTGTCCTGATCATGTCTCCCCCCGGTTCGCCCGAGCGCCCGCTTCTGAGGCGGTTCCGGCGGCACGATAGGGGACGGCCCGGCGCCGCGCCACGGCCGAGGTCGGGCGGGAGCTGAAGGATTCCGCGGATTGTGACGCGGTTCCGATCGACCCGTTTCCGGACCGGAGACAACGGCAGAGGTTATAATACCTTAACCATAATTACACGAATCCCCGCGCAGGTTCCGGTCATGGACGGCAATCCGGCCGTCTCCGGCGCGTGGCGATGCGATGAACCCAGCCCGTTTCGCCGTCCTCGGTATCGCCCTCGCGGCGGGGACCGGGGCGGCCTTCCTGATGAGCGGCGGCGATCCGCCACCGCCGCCACCGCCGCCGACGGCCGAGGCGCCGCCGCAGCCGACGACCGACGTGCTCGTGGCCGCCATCGACATGCCCATGGGCCAGGTGCTCCGGGCCGCCGACCTGCGCTGGCAGCCCTGGCCGGACGGCGCCGTGGCCAACGGCTACATGACCCGCAAGATCAACCCCAAGGCCCTCGAGGAGACCGTCGGTGCGTCCGTGCGCTCGGGCTTCCTGACGGGCGAGCCGATCCGCGCGCAGAAGCTGGTGCGTCCGGAGAGCGGGTTCATGGCGGCGATCCTGCCGCCCGGCATGCGCGCGGTCGCCATCGTCACCGACAGCCGCGGAACCAACTCGGCCGGCGGCTTCATCCTGCCGAACGACCGCGTCGACGTGATCCGCACCTTCCGCGACGAGTCCAATTCGCGGGCCAACAACAGCGACGTGCAGCTCTCCCAGACGATCCTCACCGACATCCGCGTCCTGGCGATCGGTCAGCTGGTCCAAGAGAAGAACGGCACCAACGTCGTCACCGGCGAGACCGCGACGCTGGCGGTCACGCCCGCGCAGGCCGAGACCCTGGCGCTCGCCCAGAAGGTCGGCGCCCTGACGCTCTCCCTGCGCAGCCTCGCCGATGCCGGGCTGCCGCCGGAAGCCGTGCCGCTGGCCGACGCGTCCGCCGCGCAGATGCCCGAACCCGCCCTGACCGTGGTGCGCTTCGGCGTCGCGCGGCAGCAGACGCCGTGACCGCCATGACCGCTTCGCTGTCCCTCACGCGCCCGACGCGGCGCCCCGACCGCGGCCCGCGCCGTTGCTCGGCCGGCGCCCTCGCGCTGCTCGTCGCCCTGACCGGGCCGGCCTCTGCCCAGGATCGCCAGACCTTCGGCCCGGCGCCGATCCTGACGGTCGGAGCCGCGGAAGCGAGCTCGACCCGGCGGGTCGAGCTGACCGCGGGCCGCTCCGTCATCGTCGACCTGCCGCGGGACGCCAAGGAGGTGTTCGTGGCCAACCCCGCGGTGGCCAACGCCGTGGTCCGCTCGACCCGCAAGGTCTTCGTGATCGGCATGGCGGACGGCGCGACCTCGATCTTCATCATGGATGCCGAGGGCCGCCAGATCGCCGCCCTCGACGTGACGGTGGCGCGGGACCTGAACCTCGGGACCCTGCGCGAGCTGCTCAACCAGAGCATCCCGGGCGGACGCTTCGACGTGCGCTCCTCGGGCGCCTCGGTGCTCCTGTCGGGAGCGGTCAACTCCTCGGCGGACGCGCAGCAGGCGATCGACATCGCCAACGCCTTCGTGGGCCTGGGCGGCGCCGGGGCCGCGGGGGCCGCGGGCGCGGCCAGCGGCGGCGTCGCCGCCGGCTCGCGGGGCGCGGTGATCAACAACCTCACGATCCGCAACAAGGACCAGGTGATGCTCCGCGTCACCGTGGTGGAGGTGTCCCGCAACGTCCTGAAGCAGTTCGGGATCAACATGGCCGGCAACTGGTCGGCTCTGAACCCGGTCGGAAACCTGGGGCAGACGCTCGTGAACGGCGGCACCGCGGCGGCCACGCAGGTCCCGGCGTACATCCCGAATGTTATCACCAACAACCTGCCCTTCCCGATCAACACGAACACGCCGACCGGGAATCTGGTCCAGGCCTCCGTGCAGGGGGGCGGCTTCTCGCTTCAGGCGACCCTGAAGGCGTTCGAGCAGGCCGGCGTCTCGCGCATCCTGGCGGAGCCAACGCTGACCGCCATCTCGGGCGAGGCCGCCAAGTTCCTGGCCGGCGGCGAGTTCGCGGTGCCGGCCTCGGCAACCTGCGCCGTCGGCGGCGTCTGCTCGCCCGGCATCACCTACAAGCCCTACGGCGTCGCCCTGTCGTTCACACCGACGGTGTTGGCCGACAACCGGATCTCGATCCGCGTCGCCACGGACGTGACCGAGATCGATACGCAGCAGAGCTTCAACTATGTGATCGGCAACACCTCGGTCGCAGTGCCGGGCACCCGGGTGCGCCGCTCCGAGACCACCGTCGAGCTGCCCTCCGGCGGTGTGATGATGACCGCCGGCCTGATCCAGCAGTTCAACAAGCAGGCGATCGCCGGCCTGCCCGGCCTGATCAACCTCCCGATCCTCGGCGCGCTGTTCCGCTCCCGCGACTACCAGCGCCAGGAGACCGAGCTGATGATCATGTGCACGCCCTACATCGCCCGGCCGATGGAGGCGAAGCAGGTCAGCCGGCCCGACGACAACTTCGTCGACTCCAGCGACGGCCAAGCCGTGCTGCTCGGCCAGATCAACCGCATCTACGGCAAGGTCGCCCCGCCGGGCGCGGCCGCCGCGGCGCCGCTCGGCCGCACCTACCGCGGCCGCGTCGGCTTCATCGTCGAGTAGCGCCCCGCCGCGCCTCCCAGGATCGGACCCATGACCGGACCCATGACCGGACCCACGACCGGACGTCACCCGCCCGCCCTGCCGCGCCGCGCCGCGAGCGTGCTCGCCGCCTGCGCGCTCTCCGCCCTCGCGGCAGCCTGCAAGACCGATCCCGTCACGACCGGCGGCATCGACGTCACGGATTACCGCGCGCGCCACCCGATCGTGCTGACCGACGGGCCCCGCAGCCTCGACGTGTTCCCGACCGGCACGGGCCATCTGGACCCGCGCCAGGCGACCGATGTTGACGCCTTCATGCTGGAGTACCGGCGCTACGGCCGCGGAACCCTTCTGATGCAGGTACCCCAGGGCGTCCCGCCCGACCAAGTCGCCGCCGTGCAGCGGACGGCCTCGGTTCTCGGCCGGCTCGGCACGCAGAACGGCGTCAACGCCCGCGAGATCGCCGTCAGCGGCTACGCGGTGGCGGCGCCGACCCTCGCCGCGCCGATCCGGCTGAGCTTCCAGCGCATGCAGGCCAAGGTGGCCGATGCCTGCGGCCTCTGGCCTCAGGATCTCGGGGCCGGCAATTTCGCGACCGACTACAACAACCGGCCGAGCTGGAACCTGGGCTGCGCCATGCAGTCCAACGTCGCCGCGCAGGTCGCCGACCCGGTCGACCTCGTGCGCGGCCGGCCCGAGGGCCGCATCGACACGGTCAAGCGGGTCCGGGACATTGGCCAGTTGCGGGACGGCAAGGATCCGTCAACCACATGGCGGCAAGATGGGCAGACCGCCGTGAAGGCCCAGGTCACGAACTGAGACAGCCGGCGCCGGGGATGGGCAGCCCCGCCGCCGATCGCAACGCCGCACCCCGCACGCGAACCCGAAAGCGCCGTCATGGCAGAGCTGTCCGAGACAACCGAGCGCACGATCGCCCCGGTGCCCCGGATCACCATCCAGGCCTTCTGCGAGACCGGCGAGACCGCGGCGATGATCGAGGGCGCGGCCCTCGACCGGCGCATGCAGAAGGCGCAGGTCAAGGTCCGGATGGGCGGCGGGGCCGCGGCGATCGAGGCGTACCGGCACGCGCCGACGCCCAACGTCATCGTCCTCGAGATCCAGGGCGCGCGCTCGCGGCCGATCGAGTGCCTCGACGCCCTGGCCGAGGTCTGCGACGAGGGGACCCGCGTCCTGGTGATCGGTCACGTCAACGACGTGATGCTCTACCGCCAGCTGATCCAGCGCGGGGTGTCCGATTACCTGATGGCGCCGGTCGAGCCCCTGACGCTCATCGCGGCGATCTCCGACCTGTTCACGGCCCCGGGCGTCAAGCCGGTGGGCCGGACCGTGGCGGTCTACGGCGTCAAGGGCGGCATCGGCGCCTCGACCGTGGCGCACAATTTCGCATGGTCGGTGGCCCGGGGTCAGGGCGTCCAGACGGTGATCGCCGATCTCGACATCGCCTTCGGCACCGCCTCGCTCAACTTCAACCAGGACCCGCCCCAGGGCATCGCCGAGGCGGTGTTCGCCCCCGAGCGGCTGGACTCCGCCCTGGTCGAGCGGCTGCTGTCCAAGTGCAGCGACAACCTGAGCCTGCTCTCGGCCCCGGCGAGCCTCGACCGGACCATCGACCTGTCCGAGCCGGCCTTCGACACCCTGATCGAGCACATGCGGGCGAGCGTCCCGTGCGTGGTCCTCGACATCCCCCACCAGTGGAACGCGTGGACGAAGCGCGTCCTCACGGCGGCCGACGAGATCCTGATCGTGACCGGGCCCGACCTCGCCTGCCTGCGCAACGCCAAGAACCTCCTCGGCGCGCTGAAGCACGGTCGCCCGAACGACCAGCCGCCCCGCATCGTGCTGAACGGCGTCGGCGTGCCCAAGCGCCCCGAGATCGGCACCGCCGAGTTCGCCAAGGCCCTGGAGGCGCCGGTCGCCCTGACGATCCCGTTCGAGCCGACCCTGTTCGGCACGGCCGCCAACAACGGCCAGATGATCGCCGAGATTCAGGCGGGCTCGAAGGTGGCAGAGCTGTTCAACGACCTGGCGGCCATGACCCTCGGGCGTCCCGAGAGCCGGCGGGGCCGTCCGAGCCTGCTGGAGCCGCTGCTCGCCAAGCTTTCCGGCCGCAAGGCATCCTGATGCGGACGCGATCCCTCACCCGGCCGGTGCCGCGGGTCAGCGTCGGGGCTCTGACCCATGTTCGGTAGGCGACAGTCCGGCGGCGCGTCGGCGCCGCCCCCGCCGATGCCGCAGATGCGGACCCCGGCCCCGGCCACGCCGGTGCTGCGCGACGCGCCGGCGCCCGCGCCGGCCCAGCGCCCGGCGCCGGCGGCCCCGGTCGTCGTCGAGACCGCGCGCTCGGAGGATTACTACCGCACCAAGAGCCTGATCTTCGGCGCCCTCATCGAGGCGATCGACCTGACGCAGCTCTCGCGCCTCGACGCCGAGACCGCGCGCGAGGAGATCCGCGACATCGTCACGGAGATCATCGGGCTCAAGAACATCGTCCTGTCGATCTCCGAGCAGGAGGAACTGCTCGACGACATCTGCAACGACGTGCTGGGCTACGGCCCGCTGGAGCCGCTGCTCGCCCGCGACGACATCGCCGACATCATGGTCAACGGCGCCCACCGGACCTTCATCGAGGTCAACGGCAAGATCCAGCTGACCAGCGTGCGGTTCCGCGACAACCAGCAGCTGATGAACATCTGCCAGCGCATCGTCAGCCAGGTCGGCCGGCGCGTCGACGACGCCTCGCCGATCTGCGACGCGCGCCTGCCGGACGGGTCCCGCGTCAACGTCATCGCGCCGCCGCTCGCCATCGACGGTCCGGCGCTCACGATCCGCAAGTTCAAGAAGGACAAGCTCACCCTGGAGCAGCTCGTGCGCTTCGGGGCGATCTCGCCGGAGGGCGCCGAGGTCCTCAAGATCATCGGCCAGTCGCGCTGCAACGTGGTCATCTCGGGCGGCACGGGCTCGGGCAAGACCACGCTGCTCAACTGCCTCACCGCCTTCATCGAGCACGACGAGCGGGTCATCACCTGCGAGGACGCGGCCGAGCTGCAGCTCCAGCAGCCGCACGTCGTGCGCCTGGAGACACGGCCGCCCAACATGGAGGGCCAGGGCCAGGTCACCATGCGCGACCTCGTGAAGAACTGCCTGCGCATGCGCCCGGAGCGGATCATCGTCGGCGAGGTGCGCGGACCGGAGGCCTTCGATCTGCTCCAGGCGATGAACACCGGCCACGACGGCTCGATGGGCACGCTCCACGCCAACAGCCCGCGCGAGTGCCTGTCGCGTATCGAATCGATGATCTCGATGGGCGGCTTCACCCTGCCGTCGCGGACCCTACGCGAGATGATCTGCGGCTCGATCGACGTCGTGATCCAGGCGATGCGTCTGCGCGACGGCTCCCGGCGCATCACCCACATCACCGAGGTGCTCGGCATGGAGGGCGACGTCATCACCACCCAGGACGTGTTCCTCTACGACATCGTCGGCGAGGACGCGAACGGCAAGCTGATCGGGCGTCACCGCTCCACCGGCGTCGGCCGGCCGAAATTCTGGGAGCGCGCCCGCTACTACGGCCTCGAACAGCGGCTCGGCGAGGCGCTCGACGCCGCCGAGGTCGTCGACCGGAACTGAGCCGATGGCGGACGCCTCCAACCTGCCGATCGCCGCCGGCCTCGCCGGTATCGCGGTGGCCGCCATCGCCTACGTGGCGGTCCTGCCCCTGCTCGGCGGCGAGCGCCGGGCCACCAAGCGCCTGAAGACGATCAGCGTCTCCGCCTCGGGGGCGGCGACCCGGGGCGTCGCCGTCAACCGGCGCGAGCAGGTCGCCAAGACGCTGAGCGAGATCGAGGCGAAGGCCAAGGGCGCCTCGAAGGCCAGCGTGGAATTGAAGCTCGCCCGCGCCGGCCTCGGCTGGACGAAGCAGACCTTCTACGGGGTCTCGGCCCTGAGCGGGGTCGTCTTCGGGCTCCTGCTCTTCGTCATCACCGACAACGCCCTGGCGGCGCTCGGCGCCGCCTTCGCGGGCGGCTTCGGCCTGCCGGCCTACCTGCTGCGCCACCTGCGGCTCAAGCGCATCGCGAAGTTCAACAAGGAGCTGCCCAACGCCGTCGACGTGGTGGTCCGCGGCATCCGCACCGGCATCCCGGTGGGCGACTGCTTCCGCATGGTCTCGCGCGAGGCCGAGGAGCCGGTGCGCAGCGAGTTCCGGACCGTGGTAGAGACGCAGGCGATGGGCCTGTCCCTCGGCGAGGCCTGCACGCGGCTATTCGAGCGCGTGCCCACCGCCGAGGTGAACTTCTTCGCCATCGTGATCAACATCCAGCAGCAGTCGGGCGGTAACCTCTCCGAGGCGCTGAACAACCTCTCCACGGTGCTGCGCGACCGCGCCAAGATGCGCGGCAAGGTCCAGGCGATGAGCATGGAGGCCAAGGCCTCGGCCTCGATCATCGCCTGCCTGCCTTTCGCGGTGGCGGGCATCACCGCGCTCACCAGCCCCGACTACATCTCGCTGCTCTGGACCACCGACACGGGCAAGATCGCCCTGGTCGGCGCGGCGATCTGGATGTCCATCGGCATCTTCACCATCAAGAAAATGATCGCCTTCGAGTTCTAGGCGCGGTGCGCCGTCTGCCGGATCCCGCCCGATGATCGACGCCATCGCCGAGAAGCTGTTCGATCCCCGCTTCATGGGCACGCTGCTGACCGCCGTCGCGGCGGCCGCGACCGCCTACGCGGTGGCGCAGCCCTTCCTGGAGACCGACCGGCTCGGCAAGCGGATGAAGCTCGTCAGCGACGAGCGCGAGCAGATCCGGCGGCGCGAGCGGCTGAGCGCGGAGCGGACCGGCAACCGGGCGACGCTGCGCACGGAGCCGAAGGCCTACATGAAGTCGGTCGTCGAGAAGTACCAGCTGCGCCGCTGGCTCGGCACGGACACGGCCAAGCGCAAGCTGATGCAGGCAGGATACCGCGGCCAGGGGGCGGAGACCGCTTTCCTGTTCTTCCGCCTCGTCGTGCCGGTCGCGGCGGTGATCGCGGCCCTGTTCTACCTGTTCGTGCTGGAGGTGCTCGACGCCTCGTACCTCATGCGGTTCGGGCTGGTGATCGGCGCGGCCTACATGGGCATCAAGGCGCCCGAGCTGTTCCTGGTGAACACCGCCAAGAAGCGCCAGACCGAGATCCGCAAGGCGTGGCCGGACGCCCTCGACCTCACGCTGATCTGCGTCGAATCCGGCATGGCGATCGAGAACGCGTTCCGGAAGGTGAGCACCGAGATCGCCACGTCCTCGGTCGTGCTGGCCGAGGAACTCGCGCTGATGACCGCCGAGATGTCGTTCCTGCCCGACCGGCGTCAGGCCTACGAGAACCTCGTGATGCGCACCGGCCTCGAGCCGGTGAAGTCCGTGGCGACGGCGCTGATCCAGGCCGAGCGCTACGGCACGCCGGTCGGTCAGGCGCTGCGGGTGCTGAGCCAGGAAAGCCGCGACATGCGCATGAACGAGGCCGAGAAGAAGGCGGCCGGTCTGCCGCCGAAGCTCACCGTACCGATGATCCTGTTCTTCCTGCCCGTGCTGTTCGTCGTCATCATCACCCCGGCGGTCATCCAGATCATGCGGACGCAGTGACGGCCGGGATGGCGCAGGGAGTGGCTCAGCGGATGCGGCCGGGGCGGGTCGGCTCGAACACGATGCGGCGGTGGTAGGCGCACCAGCTCTTGCCGTCGGACACGGGGGCGCCGCAGCAGACGGCGCGGTCATTCGGCTCGCCGATGATGTACTTGCACACGAAGGCGCCGGACTGCGCGAAGGGCACGCGCAGGTCGGCCGACGGCTCCTCGACGGTCTCGGCGTCGCCGATCTGGGACATGCGGACGAGTTGATTCATGGTGTCGATCGGCTCAATAAGCATCCTGCACGGTGGGTCGGGCGCCCGGGCAGACAGGGAAGGTTTGAACGCATCTCGTTCAGGCGACGTCCCCGTATCGCGTCCGCGAGCGGAACGTCCGGGGCGGCCAACACGATGCCGGCCGGACGGCCGACGCGATTGGCGTCATCATGGTGTCGTAACTGGGGTTACGGCTCTTTAAAACAAGACCAGCCTGCGCTGGATGCATCGGACCACGGTGCGGGATGCGTAGCTCACCCGATCCGGCGCGCGCTCGATTGGCATTGGCGCGGCTGACGAATCCGCCCGAACGCCGCCGTCCCGCGATGGCCCGGGCGTGCAACGCTGGGCGACCTGTGGTTCTGTGAGTCCGCAACGCGAACAGAGCCGGATCCGCCGACCATGGCCCAAGCGCCCCTCGTGTCACCCGAATGGCTGCACGACCGCCTCGCGGCCCCCGACATCGTCGTGCTCGACGCCTCCTGGTACCTGCCCGCAGCGGGCCGCGATCCCGAGGCCGAGTTCCGCACCGCCCACATACCCGGCGCCCGCCGCTTCGATCTCGACGCCATGAGCGACACCGAGTCGAACCTGCCGCACATGCTGCCGCGGCCCGAGGTGTTCGCGGCGCGGATGCGCGCGCTCGGCATCGGCGACGGCATGCAGATCGTCGTCTACGACGGGCAGGGGCTGTTCTCCGCCCCGCGGGTCTGGTGGATGCTCAAGGCCTTCGGCGTGCGCGACGCGCTGGTGCTGGACGGCGGCCTGCCGGCCTGGGTGGCGGCGGGCTACCCGACCGAGGAGGGCGAGCCGCGCCAGCCCGAGCGGCGGCACTTCACCGCCCGCTTCGACCACGGCGCCGTGGCGGACGCGGACGACGTCGCCCGCGCCCTGGACAGCGGCTCGGCGCAGGTCGTCGACGCTCGCTCGGGCACGCGGTTCCGCGGCGAGGAGCCGGAGCCCCGCCCCGGCGTCCGGCCGGGGCACATGCCCGGCGCGCGCAACCTGCACTACGCGGCCCTCCAGCGCGACGGCCGGATGAAGAGCCCCGAGGAGCTGAAGGCGGTCTTCGCCGAGAACGGCGTCGATCCGGACCGGCCGATCGTGACCACCTGCGGCTCCGGCGTGACCGCTGCGATCATCGCGCTGGCGCTGGAGACCATGGGCCGCCCGGCGCAGGGGCTCTACGACGGCTCCTGGTCGGAATGGGGCGCCGACCCGGCCCGGGCGGTGGCGACGGGCGCGCCGTAGCGCGCGGCAATCGGACGCCGTGGAGGCGGCGAGATCGATGCCCGCCGCCCGCAGGCCCGTCGCAGCTAGGCCGGCCGCACCGCGCGGCGCTTGTCGGCGGCGCTCCACTGCATCAGGCCGACCATCACCGCGATGGTGGCGACGTAGACCAGCCCCTGGAGGGCGGTCGGCCGGTCGGTGTAGCCGACCAGGGCGTGCAGGACGCGGCCCGGCCAGGAATTCTCGGCGATCACGCCGGAGCTGTTCCAGAGGGTGTAGCCGAGGACCTCGACCACGCCGGCATTCGCCAGGAACTGCGCCGCCTGCGCGGCGAGGCCGGCCGCGAGGAAGATGATCAGGACGCTGGTCACCGAGAAGACGTAACGGCTCGGAATCGAGGCGAGCCCGAGATAGGTCACCGCCGAGAGGAGCGCGCCGGCGCCGATGCCGGCGACCGCACCGAACTGGATGTCGGCGCCCGAGGTGCCCGAGGCCACGAGGCCGTAGAGGAACAGGACCAGCTCGGCCCCCTCGCGCAGGATCGCGGCGCCGATCACGATCGACAGGGCCGCCGCCTCCCGCTCGCCCGAGCGCACCGCCGCGCCGGCGGCGCGCAGTTCGCCCGCCAGCTCCTTGCCGTGCTTGCTCATCCAGGTGTTGTGCCAGATCAGCAGCAGCACCGCGACGATCAGGACCGCGGCGTTCAGGATGTCCTGCCCGCTGCCCTCGAACGCGTCCGAGATCTTCTCGGCGAACAGCGCCACCAGGGCGGCGCCCGCGAGGCCGCCGGCGATGCCGAGCAGGACCCAGCGCATCCGGCCCGGGATGCCGCGGGTGGCGGCCAGCACGATGGAGATGATGAGGCCCGCCTCGATGACTTCGCGGAAGGCGATGACGAAGGCGCCGATCATGGCGGTCTCCAGGGTTTGTGAGGTCGTGTGACGCGGCGCGCGGACCGCGCGCTACCAGATCCAGAACAGGAGCACCCAGTTGGCCACCGAGAGGGCGGCCGCGCCGGCGATGCAGGCCGAGGCCGCCACCCGGCGGAGGCCGCCGGCGGCGAGGCCCGCCACCCGCCAGGCCAGCCAGACGCTCCACAGGCTGGCGCCGGCGAGCAGGCCCGCGCGGATCTCCGCCACGTAGGGGATCACGATGCCGTCGCCGCGCAGGAACGTCACGGTGAGCGCCGACAGGCCCAGGAACACGCCGCAGCCCGCGACCGGGATCAGCGTCTGGGTCAGGTGGTGGAAGCGCCGGAGCGACCAGCCGCCGAGGCTCAGGGTCGCGAGCGCCACGATCCCCGACAGAGCGAGCCCGAGGACGATCGTCGCGGCGCCGATGTAGGCCAGCAGCAGCCCGCCGTCGAGGAGCGTCATGACGTCGTTGCGGTCGGGGTAGTTCGTCAGCACGAACCAGGGCGCCGAGTGCTCCAGGGGCCACGTCGTCCCGCGATCGATGAGCCACGTGGCCGCCCATTGCTTGGCATCGACGAACCAGGGGCTCGAGGACCACTGGAAGGCGCCCACCGCCAGTGCCAGCATGCCGAACAGGATCAGCATGGTCTGGTCGAGGCTGGGCTCCGCGCCGGCCACGTGGACGATCTCGTGATTGGGCGAGCGCAAGGCGAGGCGCACGGCGCCGCGGTGGCCGCTGCAGCGGCCGCACATGTGGCAGGCGCCCGCGCCGCGCATGGTCTTGACCGGCACGAGGGGCGCGCAGTTGAAGGACTCGGTGCCGCCGACGGGCTTGGGCGAGTCCGCCCAGGCAGCGCGGTCGACCTGGAAGCTCACCGGCGCGAGCTTCGACAGCACCGCGAAGACGCCGTTGACCGGGCAGAGGTAGCGGCACCAGACGCGCTTGTTGCGCCCGTACAGCAGCCCGACCACGATCGCCGCGAGGGTGGAGCCGCCGAGCACCGCGAGGACCGGCTTCGGGTAGCCGTAGACGCTGGTCATCTGGCCGTAGACGGTGGTTCCCGCGAAGGCCACGAACGGCCAGCCCTGCCAGGTGATCCAGCGCGGCACGGCGTAGCCGCGGCTCCACCGGCTCGCGAACTCGCTGAGGGCCCCCTCCGGGCAGAGCACGCCGCACCAGGCCCGGCCGACCAGCACCATGCTGACCAGCACGAACGGCCACCAGATCCCCCAGAAGGCGAACTGCGCGGCGAGCGTCAGGTTGGTCCAGATGTGGGCGGCATTGTCGGGCAGCGGCAGCAGGGCCGGCACGATCACCAGCACCGCGTAGACGGCGACGATCAGCCACTGCACGGACCGGATGATCCAACCGTACCGGCGCAGCGCGTCGCCGAACCGGGCGAGCCGCGCGTCGACCGCTGACCGGCGCGGCGTGACGTCGGCGAGGGCCAGGGAGCCGGGCGCTGTCGTGGACGCGCTCATTTGGCCACCAGGGTCGCCTTCGCTTCCGGGTGGAAATCGTCGAACACCTGGTAGGTGCCGGCATCGAGGGTGCGGAACACGATCGCCGAGGTCGAGCCAGCGGCCAGCGCCTTCTCGCGGCGCAGTTCCGTGCTCTCGAACTCCACCGGCGTCTGGCCGGTGTTCGAGATCTCGAGCTTGAACCGGGTGTTGGCCGGAACCTCGATCACCGTCGGGATGATCACGCCGTCGCGCATCTCCACCTTGATGACCGGCATGTCGTCGGCGCGCGCGGGCGCGGAGGCCGACGCGGCGGCGACCAGCAGTAGCGGGATGGCTGGGACGAGGGAGCGCGGCAGGCGGGACACGGTCAGCTCCGGCACTCTCAGTAGGCGCCCTTCTTGCCGACGCCGGCGAAGGTGAAGTCCTGGGTGATCTCGAAGGGCTCGAACCACGGGCCGACGCCCGTCTCCTTGTCGACGTGGCGGCCGAAATGGCTGTCCTTGCCCGGGGGCGCGACGGTGACCTTCAGACGGTAACGACCCGGGCCGAACAGCTTGACGTTGTCGCCGTAATGCGGCCCGTCATTGGCGACCATCGGCATCAGCATGCCCGACACCGTCTGGTCGGTGGGCTTGTCGCCGTCGAGCTTCACCGCCTCGAAGCGGACGTCGAGCGCCGGCACCCAGTCCCCTTCCGCGAAGCCGTTGCGGTTGTCCTTGGCGGCGCGGATATCGGTCTCGAGGTGGATGTCCGACTTGGCGGCCTCGCGCATCATGCCGGGCGGATCCATCTCGATCGGCTGCAGATAGACGGCCGCAACCTCCAGGCCGTTGCGCGTCACGTGCGGACCGATCGGCACCTCCTTGGCGGCCGCGGCACCGGCGAACGCCAGGAGCGAGGCCGCGGCGAGGCCGCGGAGAACCGGGAGGATGTGCGAGGCGTGCATGCGACCGCACATAATCCAGGCCGCGGGAAGATCAAACCGGAATCGCACGACAGTCGAATAATAACAATTCTAATCTGCCGGTCAGCCGCATCGACATTACGGTATTCGCATGTCGTTGCATCGCCAAAGGTCGATCACGACGCACTTTCACGAAGCTATTCGCGGTACGATGCCCTCTGGATCTTGACGAATCCAACGCGGGCTGGATCGTCACGCCAGTGCCATGCGACGAACCGAGGATGCGAGGCGGCAAGGCCATGGATCGCACGATGGCCCGCGATCACGAGCGCGCGACCCGGCTTGCGCGGCCCCGTGACGCGTTTTAGCAAATGCTATACTTTTCTGTGAGTCGGATGAGATCCCGTTCCGTGTCCCTGGTCCGCACTGCGGCGCTCGTCCTGGCCGTCCCTCTCCTGGCGCCCGCCGCCGCGCGGGCGGCCGACATCTCCCCGCCGCGCCCAGTCGAGGCGCCGTCCTACACCGACTGGTCGGGGGGCTATGTCGGCCTCGAGGGCAGTGCCGGCGGGTCCTACGGCGCCTACAATTTCGGTCCGACGACGATCGGCGCCCGGCCGGTCCCGGCCTTCAAGAGCGGCGATTCCACCGGCCGCAGCGACCAGGGCAAGAACGCCACGACGGCGGTCGGCGGCCTGTTCGGCGGCTGGAACTGGCAGGCCGGGCCGTGGGTCTACGGCGTCGAGGCGAGTCTTGACGCGGCGAATCTGAAGCGGCCCATCCCCTCGACGATCGCGGGCTTCGGCTACGCGGACGTGGACCCGGCCTTCAACATCGTGCGCGCCAAGACGGATCTCTACGGTACCCTGCGCGCCCGGCTCGGCTATAGCTTCGACCGCTACCTGATCTACGGCACCTTCGGCCTCGCAGGGGCGAATGCGCGCATCCTGGCGACTTACCCGGACCTCGACACGGGCGGCCAGACCACCGCGCGGCGGGACCTCGGCTACGTCGGCTTCACCCTCGGCGCGGGCGTGCAGTACGCCATCACCGACAGCCTCGCGCTGGGCATCGACTACCGCTACATCGATCTCGGAGGCAGCCGGCGCTTCCCGCTGGGCACGGTGCCCGGCGACGCGGGCGGGCCGGTCACGACCCGGGCGCGCTTCACGTCCAACGAGCTGTTCGCGCGGCTGATGTGGTTTCCGGACGGGCTGAAGGTCCCACCGGACCCGGACGAGACCGCCCCGCACGATCCCGACAACGGCGATACCGGCCGCTTCTCGCTCCACGGCCAGACGACGCTGATCGCGCAGGGCGTTCCCGGCTTCCGCTCGCCCTACGAGGGCGCGCAGAGCCTGATCCCCCATCAGGCCCGGCAGACCACGACGGCCACGATCTTCCTCGGCCTCAAGCTCACCGATAGCACCGAGGTCTACTACAATCCCGAGTTCAGCCAGGGCTTCGGCCTGTCGCGGACGCTGGGCGTCGCCGGCTTCGTCAACGGCGAGGCGCAGAAGGCCGGCGCCTCGTTCCCGAAGCTGCGCTCGAACCGCTACTACGTGAAGCAGACCTTCGGGCTGGGCGGCGAGACCGTCGAGGTACCGGACGGCCCGAACCAAGTGGCCACCCGCTACGACGCCGAGCGGATCACGCTGATCGCCGGCAAGTTCGCGCTGGGCGACTTCTTCGACGGCAACATCTATGCGCACGACCCGCGCGTGGACTTCTTCAACTGGTCGCTCTGGGGTGCCTCGGCCTGGGATTTCCCGGCCAATCTCCCGGGCTTCACGCAGGGCGTCTACGCCGAGTACAACCGGCCCGAGTTCGCGATCCGCGCCGCCTACACGCAGGTGCCCAAGGAGCCGTCGAGCGACGTGCTCGACCCGCGGGTGTTCCGGCGCGCCGGGCTGAACGTCGAGTTCGAGGAGCGCCACGTCCTCCCCTGGCTCGATCAGCCCGGCAAGATCCGCATCGGGCTGTTCTCGAATGTCGGCGTCTCGGCCAACAACCGCGACATCGTCACCCTGACGCAGCTCGGCCTGTTCGACGACATCAACGACGCCGTCGCGGCGACCCGCCGCCCCCGCCGCAAGACCGGCGGCTACATCAACCTGGAGCAGGCGCTGACGCCCGAACTCGGGCTGTTCGCCCGGGCGAGCCTGAACGACGGGCGCACCGAGAACATCTCGTTCACCGACATCGACCGGAGCTTCTCCGGCGGCCTGTCGCTGAAGGGCAAGGCCTGGGACCGCCCCGACGACACGGTCGGCATCGGCGCCGCAATGAACGGGCTCTCGCCCTCGCACCGGGCCGCCTTCGCGGCCGGCTATCTCGGGCTGCTGATCGGCGACGGGCGTCTCAACTACGGCACCGAGCGCGCGCTGGAGACCTACTACGCCCTGAACCTCACGAAGTTCGTCACCCTGACCTTCGACTACCAGTTCATCGACAATCCCGGATACAATCGCGACCGCGGGCCGGCGCACTTCTTCGCCTCGCGGCTGCACGCCGATTTCTGATCGGCGCCGGTGAGACGGCCTCCGGCCGGAGCGTTCGGACGCTATGCGTATTCGCGAGCGAAGCGATCCGGTCCGGGCTCCGGACGACACGCCCCCTGGGTCGCTGCGCTCGCGACGACGGCGGCATCGCCCGATGGCGCAGCCCTGCTCACTCCGCCGCCTCGATCGCGGTCGCCCCGAAGATCGCCTCGAAGGCGGCGCGGAGCTGCATGTCGACCTCGGCCATGCTCACCGGCAGGCCGAGGTCGACGAGGCTTGTCACGCCGTGCTCCCGGACGCCGCACGGCACGATCCCGTCGAAATGCGCGAGGTCGGGCTCCACGTTCAGGCTGATGCCGTGGAAGCTGACCCAGCGGCGGACCCGGATGCCGATCGCCGCGATCTTGTCTTCGACGCCGGGCCCCTTCTCGGACCGGCGCACCCAGACGCCGACCCGGTCCTCGCGGCGCTCGGCGCGGACGTTGAAGGCGGCCAGCGTCTCGATCAGCCACGCCTCCAGGCTCGCCACGTAGGCGCGCAGGTCGCGGCTGCGCCGGTCAAGGTCGAGCATCACGTAGGCCACCCGCTGGCCGGGGCCGTGATAGGTATACTGCCCGCCCCGCCCCGTCGCGTGGACCGGGAACCGGTCCGGCGCGACGAGATCCTCCGGCCGGGCCGACGTGCCCGCCGTGTAGAGCGGCGGGTGTTCCAGCAGCCAGACGCATTCGGGCGCCGCGCCGCGGGCGATCGCCTCCGCGCGCGCCTCCATCCAGGCGAGGGCGGCGGCGTAATCCACTGCCGCGTCGCTCACGCGCCAGCCCACCGGGCCGGCGACCGGATCGGTGCCGGGCCGCTTCGGGAAGGCGGGCGGGCTGACCGTGAGGCGGGGCGCGTTTACCAAGAGTTCACCATCCTGCGTCGATGGTCGAAGCCTTCAACATCCGCGGCCGGCGGTTGCAAGGTTCCGGCTGCGAGACGGGATGGCGGACGGTGGCGGTCTTCGAGACCCTGAAGGTCGATCTGACGGTGGTGCTGGGCCGGGCCCGCATGCCGCTGCACATGCTCCTCCGGATGGGCCGCGGCGCCGTGATCGAGCTCGAAGCCAGCGACAGCGACATGGTCGAGATCCTGGCCAACGACCACCCGATCGCGCGCGGGCAGATCGTGGTGACGGGCGACCGCATCTCCGTGGAGGTGACCGAGCTGATCCGCAAGGCGGCCTCGATCGTCGAGCCGGGCGTCAGCATCGGCGACGGCGCGGCGCCTTTCCTGGAGGGCGGCTACGATTCCCCGTGACTGCGCTTGTCGGCGGCCGGACGATCTGTTATCCGCTGCGCCGCGCGACACGAAAGCGGCCCCGGGTTCTCCCGCGGCGCGCGACGGTCGGGCGAACGGACCGGTCTTCGCGTCCGATGCGGCCATGGCGGAATTGGTAGACGCGCTAGCTTGAGGTGCTAGTCCCGAGAGGGGTGGAGGTTCGAGTCCTCTTGGCCGCACCACATTGTTTCGGTTGACCGGACCTGCGGCAACCCGGATGTGGTGCATGACAGGGCGGTGCGCCGCCGATCACGACATACCATCATCTGAACTTGCGCTCCGGGTTGGGACTCGCGTGCCGCTCGCACGCCTGCCCGGGCGCCTGCGCCCGACCAGGGGCTGCGCGAGGACCGCCCGCATCATTCCGCGCCGGGACGTTACAGGATCGGTCAGCGAGCCGACGGAGCGCCGGACGCCCCAGCACGGCGGCTTCGACGTACTCGTGCGGGGTCAGGCCGTGGCGGTCCTTGAACCGACAGGAATCCTCGAGCGGGACGCGGCTCCATCTCCGCCGCGACGGTGGCGCTCCATCGGGACGCGCGGCGCCCAGCCTGAGCGGGCCGCAACCCGGCCCTGCTCCGGCCCCGCATTGACTTCGCAACCGCACACACGCATATCGGCGACGCAGCGTCAGCGGCCGCAACGGCCCGCATGAGGGGGCTGCGTGACGGATCGGGCGCCTCCCCGGCGTGATCCGGCCCCCCTCTTCATAACGTGCATGCACCCGGGCCGCCCCATCACGCGGGCTGCCCCCTGCCAACGGACCGGCCCATACACGGCACAGCTCGCGAGCGACGCGAGGTGCCCGGCCGGCCCTGCTGCATCGGATACATCCTTGACCCAATTCACCGATTTCGGCCTCGCCCAGCCCGTGCTGCGGGCGCTCAGCGAGGCCGGCTACGTCGCGCCGACCCCGATCCAGGCCCAGGCGATCCCGCCGGCCATGGCGGGCCGCGACCTCTGCGGCATCGCCCAGACCGGCACCGGCAAGACCGCGGCCTTCGCGCTGCCGATCCTGCACCGCCTCTCGCTCTCGGACCGCCGCGCCCCGCGCCGCGGCTGTCGGGTGCTGGTGCTCTCGCCGACCCGCGAGCTCGCCAACCAGATCGCCGAATCGTTCACCGATTACGGCCGGCACCTGTCCTACACCACGACGGTGGTGTTCGGCGGCGTCACCATCAGCCGCCAGGAGCGGGCGCTGGCGCCGGGCGTCGACGTCCTCGTCGCCACCCCCGGCCGGCTGATCGACCTCGTCGACCGCCGCTCGCTGACCCTGGAGGGCGTCGAGATCCTCGTCCTCGACGAGGCCGACCAGATGCTCGATCTCGGCTTCATCCACGCCCTCAAGCGCATCGTGAAGATGCTGCCGCAGAAGCGCCAGAGCCTGTTCTTCTCGGCCACCATGCCCAAGAACATCGCGGGGCTGGCGTCCCAGTATCTCACCGATCCGGTCCAGGTCGCGGTGACGCCGGTCGCCACCACGGCCGAGCGGGTCGAGCAGGAGGTGATCTTCGTCCATACCGGCGCCAAGCAGGCGCTGCTGGGGCACATCCTGCGCGATCCGGCGATCGAGCGCGTGCTCGTCTTCACCCGGACCAAGCACGGGGCGGACCGGGTCGTGCGCGGCCTCGACAAGGTCGGCATCGCGGCCGCCGCGATCCACGGCAACAAGAGCCAGCCCCAGCGCGAGCGGGCGCTGGCCGCCTTCAAGGACGGCTCCTGCCGGGTCCTGGTCGCCACCGACATCGCGGCCCGTGGCATCGACGTCGAGGGCGTGAGCCACGTGGTCAACTTCGACCTGCCGAACGTGCCGGAGAGCTACGTCCACCGGATCGGCCGGACGGCCCGCGCCGGCGCCGACGGCCTCGCCATCTCGTTCTGCAACGATGAGGAGAAAGCCTACCTGCGCGACATCGAGCGCGTGACCCGGCAGAAGGTCCCGGTGGCGGGCTTCCCCGAGGGCTTCACCCCGCCGTCCCGCCAGGAGGCGGCCGAGATCGCCCGCGAGGAGGAGCGCCGGCCCGAGCGTCCGCAGCAGCGCCCCGGCGGCGGCCGCCAGGGCCAGCGGCCCCGGCAGCAGCAGGGCCGTCCCCAGCAGGGCCGACCCGAGGGCGGCCGCGGCTTCGGCGGTCCCGGCCAGGGCGCGCCCCGGCAGGGCCGACCCCAGGACGGCCGCGGCGACAACCGCGGTGACAATCGCGGCCACGCCCCGCAGGGCCGCGACGCCCGCGCGGACCGGCCCGCCCGCCCGCAGGGCGAGCGCCCGAATCAGGGTCGCCCGAGCCGCGACGCCCGGCCCCAGCGCGCCGATGCCCGTCCGCGCAGCGGCGGTGGCGGCGGCGAGGGTCGCAGCATCGGCTGGCTGGAGCGGGCGCCCCGTTCCTGAGCGAAGATGGCCTGAGTGAAAATCGAGCCGCCCGGGACGGATCCGTCCCGGGCGGCTTCGTTTCCGGCGACCGCGCCGGACGAGCGGCGAAACCGCAACCGGATGACGGCTCGACCCTCTGTGTGAACCCGGCGCGGCGATCGTGAGCGGATCGCCGCGCGCGGAGCCGTTCAGTTCGCCCGTGAGACCTCGACGAGGTTGTCGGAGAACGAGGGCGCGTGGCCCATATCGGTGAAGGCGCCGGACGAGATGCTGTTCACCGTGCCCTCGTTGAGCTGCCGCCAGTAGCCCAGCGTCGCCACCACGATCCCGGCCTTCACGTCGTCGGTGATGCGGGCCACGCCCTTGAAGGCGCCGCGGTCGTTGGCGACCTGGACCCGGTCGCCGTCCCGGATGCCGCGCGCGTCGGCGTCGGCTTGGCTGATCATCACGAACTGCTCGCCCTGGCCCTTCTGCTTGTCCTCCATGTTGGCGTAGCAGGAGTTCAGGAAGTAGTGGCTCTTGGGCGAGACGATGTTGAGCGGGTAGCGCTTGGCGAGTTCGGGATCGTTCGTGTGCGACTCGCGCGGGCCGAGGTAGTCCGGCAGCGGGTCGAGCGCCTCGCCGGGCTGGAAGCCCTCGTACATCTGCCGGAACGGCGGGGCGACGAAGTTCGTGGCGCCCTCGACCTTCAGCATGCACTTGCCGGTCGGTGTCGGGAAGTTCCCCTCCCGGTGCGGCGCCCGGTCGTCCGGCGTGCCGACCTTGAGCCGGGCGAAGCCGTGCTCGCGCATGTACTGGAGGTCGATGCCCTCGCAGGCCGGCGATGACCAGTCGACGTAGTGCTCAAGGCACTCGCTGTCGCTCCATTTGAAGTTCTCCTCCTCGAAGCCGAGCCGGGCGGCCAGCCGGCGGAAGATCTCGTTGTTGGGGATCGCCTCGCCCGGCGCCTCGGCGCACTTGGTGTTGTAGGTCAGGTAGAGGTGCCCCCAGGAGAGGATCATGTCCTCCATCTCGGCGCCCATCGTGGCCGGCAGCAGGATGTCAGCGTAGGAGGCCGTGTCCGAGATGAAGTGCTCGGCCGAGACCATGAACAGGTCCTCGCGCATCAGCCCCTCGACGATCTTGTCGGTCTCGGGCGCCTGCGTCACGGGGTTCGAGTTCCAGCACATCATCGACATGATCGGCGGATCGAGCTGCATCTCGCCGGTAAGCGCCCGGCCGATCTGCAGGTTGGAGACGACCCGGGTGCCCTCCGGGATCAGGTCCGGGCGGCAGATGACGTCGAACTTGTAGGGATGCTCCCAGACGCCGAACTGCGTGATGCCGCCGCCGACATGGCGCCACGCGCCGGTCAGCGCCGGGATGCAGGTCACCGCCCGGATGGTCTGGCCGCCGCCGTAGTGCCGCTCCAGCGCCACGCCGATGCGGATGCCCACCGGCTGCTCGGTCGCCATCTCGCGGGCGAGCTTCCGGATGTCGTCGGCGGAGACGCCGGTGATCGCCGCGGCCCATTCGGGCGTGCGCGTGCTGGCCCGCTCCTTCAGCTCCGCGAAGCCGACGGTGTGGTTGTCGACGTAGTCCTGGTCGACGAGGCCCTGTTCGATGATCGAGTTGATCAGCGCCATGGCGAGCGCGCCGTCGGTGCCGGGCTTCAGCGCGATGTGCCAGTCGGCGGCCTTGGCGGTGCGGGACGCGTAGGCGTCGATCACGACGACCTTGGCGCCCTGCTTCTGGGCGTCCTTCACGATCGCCCAGTGGTGCAGGTTGGTGCTGACCGAGTTGCAGGCCCAGATCACGATGTACTTGGAGTGGATGTAGCTGTCCGGGTCGAGGCCCGCGGTCGGGCCGACGGTGAGGAGCCAAGCCGTGCACGAGCCCTCGCCGCAGAAGGTGCGCTCGGTGACGGTGGCGCCCATGCGGTTGAAGAACGCGTCGCCGCCGTTCAGCCCGTGCACGAGGCCCTGGTTGCCGAGGTAGCTGTAGGGCGCGATGGCCTGCGGCCCGTACTGGTCGATGATCGCCTTCCAGCGGGTGACGATGGTGTCCAGCGCCTCGTCCCAGGTAATCCGCTCGAACTGCTTCGAGCCCTTCGGGCCGACCCGCTTCATCGGGTAGAGCAGCCGGTCCGGGTGGTAGTGGCGCTTCTCGTAGTCCTTCAGCTTCACGCAGAGACCGCCGCGGGTCATCGGGTGGTCCGGGTTGCCGCGCACGCTCAGGAGCTCGCCGCCCTTCACCTCGAACAGCATCGAGCACGTGTCGGGGCAATCGTGCGGGCAGCCTCCGTAGAAGACCTCCGAGTAGGCCTCGGGCTGGACGATCTCGTTCATGCTCTCTCCCTCACCGGCCGCGGGCGTCCCGTTATTGTTCAGGCGTCCCGGCTCCCGGTGGGCGGAGCGTACAATGAGAGGAAGAAAAATTCTAACTCGAATCCCGGCGGCCGATCGCGCACGCCCGCCGCTCGGTGGCCCGTCCGCCCCGCGGCGCCCTCACCGCCCCGCCTTCCCTTGCGCGGGCGCGCCCCCATCTGAGGGATGGACGAAGCGGGGGCCTGCGACATGCGGTTCGAACTCTACCGGGACGCCAAGGGCGAGTGGCGCTGGCGCCTGCGGGCGCGCAACGGCGAGGTGATCGCCGATTCGGGCGAAGGCTATGTCCGCCGCGAGGATTGCGAGCACGGCATCGCGCTGGTGCGTCAGAGCGCCGAGGCGCGCATCGAGGACATGACGACGAAGATCGCCTGACCCCGCGCGTCTCAACCTGCGATCAACCCTGTCCGAAACGTCGCAGCGGTTAAGCTGCAACGCTTCCGCTCGCCCACGCGTTGCAGCGGTTCGGACCGAGCGGAGCCCGTCGCCCTGCGCGGTTCGTCGACCAGGACGAATGACACAAAGGGAGTCGAGACCGTGCTGAGGAAATTCCTGCTCGCGGCCCTGCTGGCGCTGGGCTTCGCGGCCGCGGCGCCGCAGGGCGCGTCCGCCGCGCCCATCGGCCCGGGGCTGGCTCTGCCCGCCGAAGCCGCGCCGGCGGTGGCCGAGAAGGCCCAGTACTACTACCGTCGCCGGTTCTACGGCCCGCGGCCCTACTGGCGCCGCCCGTACTACGGCCGCCGGTTCTACTACGGCCCGCGGCCCTACTACCGTCGTCCCTACTGGCGCCGTCGGTTCTACTACTGATCGGCTCTCCGACCTGACCGGCCCGGCGGCTCCAGCGAGCCGCCGGGCTCTTTCACACCCCGATTCGGGGTGCGCGACCGCGAGCCTTGCTTTATCGTGCCAGGAACGGGACCGCCGACGGCAGATCGGCGCGCCCGAGAGGAAGCCCGATGAACGATATTGCGCAACGCGCCGAGCCCGCGGCGGCGACGCCGGACCTCTGGCAATCCATCCCGCTCGAATGCATCCTGAGCGCGGTCGCCGTTCTGCTGGCGGCGGGGCTCAAGCTCGCCGGCGTGATGTCCTGACGGCGTGCGGGGGGCGGATGGACGGCATGCAGCACGTCGCACTCTCACCGGCCGGAGGCGCGCCGCCCGCTGAGGTCGATCTGCCCAAGGGCGATCTCACGGTGCGCACCATCGCCATGCCGGCCGACACCAACGCCAACGGCGACATCTTCGGCGGCTGGGTGCTGTCGCAGATGGACCAGGCCGGCGGCATCGCGGGCGTCGACCGGGCGCAGGGCCGGGTGGTCACCGTGGCGCTGGAATCGATGACCTTCATCCGGCCGGTCCGGGTCGGCGACGTGCTGTGCGTCTACACCCGGGTGTCGCATGTCGGCCGGACCTCGATGAAGATCGAGGTCGAGGCCTGGGCACGGCGGTTCTGCACCCAGGTCCGCGAGCGGGTCACGCAGGCCACCTTCACCTTCGTGGCCATCGACGAGGACGGTCGGCCGCGGCAGATCCCGCCGGCCGTGCCGTCCCCGTCCGCGACGACTACTTGATCACCCCGCAGGCGACGCGGTCGCCGGCACCGCCGATCGGCTGGGTGTTGTGGTCGTCCTCGTTGGCGTGGATGATCAGCGCCGCGCCGTCCCCGTCCTTCAGGCCGCCCTCGCCGTTCAGCGGCGTCTCGCTGGAGACCTCGGCATTGGCCGAGCCGTCCTGCGCCGCGTAGAGGTTCGGCAGGTCGCCCTCGTCGGGGCCCTCCGCGTTGAGCAGCCCGTGCTTGCTCTGGTCGTGGTTCACGTGCGCCTTGGAGTTCATGAACTTCGGGTCCGAGCAGTCGCCCACGGCGTGGAAATGCATCCCGTGCCAGCCGGGCGGCAGGCCGCCGGGCTGGATCGTCACGCGCAGGACCAGGGCATTCGCCCCGTCGCGGATCGCCAGCGTGCCGATCGGGTCGCCCTTCGCGTTCTTGATCGGCGCCGTGTAGGTCTCTGCCGGTTTGGCCGCCTCCTTGGGAGGCTCCTGTGCCAGGGCACCGCCGGCGGCGGCGGTCCCGAGCAATACGAGCAGCGGCAGGGTGCGGGTCATGCGGTGGCTCTCCTTTCCGGCCCGGTCTAGTTAGGGAGCGCGCCGGCCTTCGACAGGGCGGCGGCCCGAAACCTCCGCCGCAGACCTGCCGGAACCGCACGAAGCCCCGATGACCCGAGACCGGACCAGCCCGGACCGCGCGTCCCCCGCGGACGATCCCGCGGAGAACCCTGCGCCGCGGCGCGCCGACCTGTACCTCGTGGCGCACGGCCATTTCGAGAGCCGGGCCCGGGCTCAGGCGGCGATCCGTGCCGGGCTCGTGCGGGTCGACGGGCGCCCGCTCGCGCGCGCCTCGGACCCGATCGCACCGGGCGCGCGGGTCGAAGCGGAAGCCGAGCATCCCTACGCGTCCCGCGGCGGCCTCAAGCTCGCCGCCGCGCTGGACGCGTTCGGCGTCGATCCGGCCGGCCGCGTCGCCCTCGACGTCGGCGCCTCGACGGGCGGCTTCACCGACGTGCTGCTCGCCCGCGGGGCGCGCCACGTCCACGCCCTCGACGTGGGCCGGGGGCAGCTCCATCCGCGCCTCGCCGGGGACCCGCGCGTGACCAACCGCGAGGGCACCGACATCCGCGACCTCGGCGCGGACGCCCTCGTGCCGCCCCCCGAGCTGGCGAGCGTGGACGTGAGCTTCATCGGCCTGCGCCTCGTGCTGCCGGTCCTCCCGGGCCTGTTGAGGCCGGGATCGGCGATCGTCGCGCTGATCAAACCGCAATTCGAGGCCGGCCGAGCCCGGATCGGCCGCGGCGGCCTCGTGCGCGATCCGGCGGTCCACGCCGAGGTCTGCGCGGCCGTCCGCGGGACCCTGGAGGGGCTCGGCGCGGCGATCCTGGGCCTGATCGACTCGCCGGTGCCGGGCGGCGACGGCAACGCCGAGTTCCTGATCGGCGCGAGGTTGCGGTGAGTGAGACAACAGATAGCGAGACGGTCACGATCCGGGGGCTCGGCGCCCGCGGCGACGGGATCGCCGAGGACGGCACCCCGGTGCCCTACACGCTGCCCGGGGAGCGCGCGGAGATCCGCCGCGAGGCGCGACGCGCCGCGCTGCTCGGCGTCGCGCAGGCCTCGCCCGACCGGGTGGAGCCGTTCTGCCCCTACTACATGCGCTGCGGCGGCTGCCGCACCCAGCACCTCGCGCGGCCCGCGGAGCTCGCCTGGAAGCGCGACCTCGTCGCCCAGGCCCTGTCCCAGGCGCGCCTCGATGTGACACCCGGTCCGGCGATCGACGCCCACGGGGCGGGCCGCCGCCGCCTTACCCTGCACGTGCGCGAGATCGGCGGCCGGGCCGAGGCCGGGCTGATGGCGGCGCGCAGCCACGCGCTGGTGCCGATCGACCATTGCCCGATCACTGTGCCGGCGCTCCACCCGGCCCCGGAAGTCGCGCGCCGCCTCGCCGCCCCGCTGGGCCACGGGCGCAAGCCCCTCGACGTCGCCGTGACGGCCACCGACCAGGGCCTGGACGTCGACCTGCGCGGTCACGGACCGGTCAGCGCCGGCGTCGGCGCCGCGCTGGTGCGGATCGCCGGCGAACTCGGCCTCGCTCGGCTCTCCCTGCACGGCGAGCGCCTGATGGAGGCCGAGCCGGTCTCGGTCACGGCGGACGGCCCCGCCGCGGCGACGCGCCTCTACCCGGCCCCCGGCGGATTCCTGCAGGCGACCGCGGCCGGTCAGGCGACGCTCTGCGACCTGACCCTGGCGGCCCTCGGCCCCCGCATCCGGCGCGTCGCCGACCTGTTCGCGGGCTGCGGGCCGCTGACGCTGGCGATCGCCCGGACGGCCGCGGTCCACGCCGTCGAATCCGATGCCGCGGCCCTCGCGGGCCTCGAGCGGGCCGCGCGCGCCGCCGCGGGCCTGCGCAAGATCAGCAGCGAGCGCCGCGACCTGTTCCGCCGGCCCCTGCTGCCCCCCGAACTCGACGCCTTCGACGCGGTGGTGTTCGACCCGCCCCGGGCCGGCGCGGAGGCGCAGGCCCGCCAGCTTGCCGCCGCCCGCGTGCCCCTGGTGATCGGCATCGCCTGCGACGCCGGAACCTTCGCGCGGGACGCGGCGACGCTGGTCGTCGGCGGGTACCGGCTGGAGACCGTCACGCCGGTCGACCAGTTCCGCCATTCGGGCCATGTCGAGATGGTCGGGGTGTTCCGGCGCGAGACCGCGCGGCGGCGCTAGGCCACGCAACCGGCGGCCACGTTTCCCGTTCTCCCGGCGACGGGAGACTTTCCATGATCCGCGGATTTCTCGGTACCGCGACGCTCGGTGCGCTGAGCCTCGCCCTCATCACCCCGCTCGCGGCGCAGACGCGAGCGCCCGACCAGACCGGCACGGGCGGCGGCCCGGCCTCGACCATCACGGCGCCGAACACCAACAGCCTGGGCGTCACCAAGCCGCCCGGCACGTCCCTCGGCCCCGGCGAGGTGCCGACCCCGGAGCAGCGGCGGCGCGAGCGCGCTCTGACCGACAAGATCGAAGGCAGCATCTGCGACGGCTGCAACTGAGATCGGGCCCGGGTCGCTCGGGCCGGGTTCCCGCTCAGGCCATCGCCTGTCCGGGCCGCGATGTTCGACCGGGCCGTGCCCCGCAAACGGCTCTCCATTCGGCGCGACCTCGGGCGGCGCGGAACTTCAGATCGCGCTCGCTCCGGCCTGCGGGCCCCGCGGGTCCGCCGAGGGGCTTGGCCAAACCGCCGGCTCGATACAGCAGCGACCCGCGAACAGGATTGTTGCCAGCGCATATTTCCATATTGGTTGCAAATATATCCATATTCATAATCCAATATCCTATCTTCAAGCCAGTCTTTTTGTAGATATAATCCAAATATTAATCTTCATATTCACGGATATGGCGGTCCTTCGAGCGGATCATTGCTCAAAAGTTGTGTTCTCGTTTATTGATTCGCAACTTGATGCTTCGTAAGACTTGCGTGTCGCGGGTCCTAGCCTGGGGGCGGTGACGTACAGCCGCGACTTCAGGTGAAGGAAACGCCGCCATGGCCCTCGTGAAGAAAGCCGCCCTGTCGGGATCGCACGCGCAGGTCCGGAAGGGTGAGCCGGCCAGTCTGAGCCAGCTCGGGCGCCTCAACGAGGAGAGCCGGCGCAAGGCCCGGACCTTCGCCAAGCAGCAGAAGGCGGCGGAGCGCATCGCGGCGGCGACAACCCAGCTCGCCAGCGGTGTCGCCGAGGCCTCGTCGGCGGCCGAGGAGCTGCGCAAGGCGATGGAGCAGATCGCCGCCGGCGCCGAGGAGGCGGCCGGGGCCTCCGAGCAGTCGCAGCGCGCCGTCACGACCGTGTCGGAGGCGATCGGCACCGCTCGCACCGAGGCCGAGACCTCGCGCCAGAAATCGGAGGCGCTTCAGGGACTCATCGCCGCCGTGAGCCAGCAGATCCGGCTCAGCGTCGGCTCGATCGCCACGGCGGCCGAGCGTCAGGCGGCCTCGGTCACGCTGATCGTCGAGCTGGAGCGGCAGGCGGCCAATATCGGCGACATCGTCCGCGCCGTCGCCCGTATCGCCGACCAGACCAACCTCCTGGCCCTGAACGCCGCCATCGAGGCGGCCCGGGCCGGCCAGCACGGCAAGGGCTTCGCGGTGGTCGCCGACGAGGTCCGCACCCTGGCGGAGACCTCCGAGCGCAGCGCCCAGGAGATCCAGGCGCTGATCGGCCGGATCCAGGAAGACGTGAAGGTCATCGCCGAGGGCATCAACCGCGCGGCCGAGGGCGCGCGCCAAGAGGTCGCGCGGGGCGAGACGATCACCGCCCAGCTCGAGGCGGTGCGGCAGGCCATGGTCGAGATCATGCGCGGCGCCGAGACCATCGCCCGGGTGGCCGTCGAGTCTGAGAGGGCCGCGGTCGAGGCGCAGAAGGGGTCCGAGCTGATCGCGGCGGCGGCCGAGGAGCAATCCTCCGCCTGCCAGCAATCGCTCAAGACCATCGAGCAGCAGACCACCGCCCTCGGGGAGAGCGAGCAGGCTGCCACCGAGCTCGCGACCCTGGCGGACGAGCTGAAGAACGCCACCGACGTCGGAAAGAGCGCCGAGGAGGTCGCCTCGGCGGCCGAGGAGCTGTCCTCGGCGGTGGAGGAGATCAACCGGGCCGCCGCGCAGATCACCACGGCGCTCGACCAGATCGACCGGGGCGCCCAGCAGCAGACGGCGGCCGCGCAGCAATCGGCGGCCGCGATCGCGCAGATCGAGAAGGGAGCGATCCTCGCCCAGGACAGCGCCCGCGACGCCCTGGAGAAGGGCGGCCTGATCACGAGCCAGCTTCAGGAGAACCGGGCCGCGGTGGACGGACTGGTCGCGGGCGTCGGCAACGCCCTCGCGGAGACCGACCGGAGCCGAGAGCAGATCAACGCCCTGGAGCAGGTGAGCCGGAAGATCGACAAGATCGTCGACGCGATCACCACGGTGGCGATCCAGACCAACATGCTGGCGGTGAACGGCTCGATCGAGGCGGCCCGGGCCGGCGAGTTCGGCAAGGGCTTCATGGTGGTGTCCACCGACATCCGCAACCTCGCCCGGGATTCCTCGGAGAACGCGGAGCGGATCAAGGACCTCGTGAAGGCGATCCAGGACCAGATCGTGGTGGTGCGCCGGGACCTGGAGGCGATCTCCGCGGCGGCCGCCGCCGAGGTCGAGAAGAACCGGGCGATCACCCGCGACCTCGAGACCACCGCCGACGACATGGGCGTGGTGCTCGACGGCAACCGGCAGATCCTCCAGGGCGCCGACCTGATCATCCGCAACGTCGAGGAGGCGAAGCGCGGCGTCGACCAGATCGCCACGGCGGCCCGCCAGGGCGGCCAGGCGGTGAACGAGGCGCAGCAGGCCGCCCGCGAGCAGGCGAACGGCGCGGAGGAACTCGCCGCCGCCATCGAGGAGGTCGCGTCGCTGGCCGACGAACTCCAGAACCAGGACTGAGACGCGCCCGGCCGGGACGGCCCCACCCGAATCCTGCTCAGCCCGGAGCCCGCCATGCCCAACGACGCCCCAGCCTCGGCCGCGACCGGCCGGTCGGAGACCGCCTCCGCGCTCCAGTTCGTGACCTTCCACGTCGCCCGCGAAACCTACGCGGTGCCCCTCGCGGAGGTGCAGGAGATCATCCGCCTGCCCGACATGGTCGACGTTCCCCTGGCACCCCCCGCCCTGGTGGGACTGGCCAACCTGCGCGGCTCGGTCCTGCCGGTGGCGAGCCTGCGGCGGCTGTTCGAGCTGCCCGACCGGGTCCACGACGACGCCGCCCGGGTGGTCGTGGTCGGCCAGGGGTCCGGCGACGGCGGCGGCGCTGGCGGGACCTCCGGCTTCGTGGTCGACCGGATGGCGAGCGTGATCACCGCCGAGCCCGGGGAGATCGAGGGGACCGACGGCCTCACCGCCACCGCGGCGACCGAGCTGCTCGCGGGCGTGATCAAGCGGCCGGCCGGCATCGTGCTGATCATCGATCTCGGGCGCCTGCTGCAGCGCAGCGGGTCCGGGCGCGCCGGCGCAGAGGGCGGGTCGGGCGGACGGAACGCGGTCGGGCCGATCGAGGCCGGCGGCGCGGCCTCGGTGCGGCCGGAGGGCGAGGCCAAGCTCTCTGACGAGATCCAGCTCGTGTCCTTCGAGCTCGCGGGCCAGGAATACGCCCTGCCGATCGAGCAGGTGCAGGAGATCGTCCAGGTCCCCGACCGCGTCAGCGAGCTGCCGAAGGCCGAGCGCCACGTCATCGGTGTGATCAACCTGCGCGACCGGTTGCTGCCCCTGGTCAGCCTGCGGGCGCTGTTCGGGCTGCCGGGCGTGCCCCTGGGAGAGCAGAACCGGATCGTGGTGGTCGCCTCCCGGGAATCCGCCGGCTCCGTCGGCATCGTCACCGACACGGTGAAGGAGGTGCTGCGGGTGCCCCGCGCGGTGGTCGACCCGCTGCCCGACCTGCTCGCGCAGGGCGACGCGCTGCGCGAGGTCGAGGCGATCTGCCGGCTCGGCGGCGGCAAGCGGCTGGTCTCGATCCTGTCGGCCGCCCGCCTGTTCGCCACCACCGGGATCGCCGGCGACCTCGCCGGCCTCGGAGCCGCAGAGGAGGGCCCCGTGCAGGAACGTCAGACCGCGACCGCGCCGACGCGCGCCGACGAGGAGGAGCAGTTCGTCGTCTTCCGCCTGGCGGACGAGGAGTACGGCGTGCCGATCGACGCCGTGCACGAGATCGTCCGCGTCCCCGAGCAGCTCACCCACGTGCCGCGGACGCCCGGCTTCATCGAGGGCATCGTCAACCTGCGGGGGGCGGTGCTGCCGGTGGTCGACCAGCGCCGCCGCTTCCGGCTCCCGGAGGCCGCGCGCAACGACCGCCAGCGCATCATGGTCTTCGCGATCGCGGGGGTGCGGACCGGCTTCATCGTCGACTCGGTCTCGGAGGTCCTGAAGATCCCCCGCTCGGCCATCGTGCCGGCGCCGGACCTCGCGCAGGACGACGACAGCGCCGTGGAGCGGGTCGCCAACCTCGCCGCCGCCAAGCGGATCATCCTGATGGTGAACGTCGACCGGCTCCTCAGCCGGCACGAGGTCGCGGATCTGCAGGCGGCCTGAGCCGCCGTCTCCGGGCCCGGTCCGAGGCCGCTCCTGCCACGCAACCCGCCATGCCCAAGCTCCTGATCGTCGACGACTCCGCCCTGATGCGCAAACACCTTCGCCTGATTTTCGAGGAGACAGGCCAGTTCGAGGTGCGCACGGCGCGCAACGGCCGCGACGCCCTGGACCAGATCGACAGCTTCGAGCCCGACGTGGTCACCCTCGACATCAACATGCCCGAGATGGACGGGCTCACCTGCCTCGGCGAGATCATGGCGGCGCGCCCGCGCCCGGTGGTCATGGTCTCGTCGCTGACCCGCGAGAGCGCCGCCGTGACCCTGGAGGCGATGCAGCTCGGCGCCGTCGATTACGTGGAGAAGCCCGGCGGCACCGTCTCCCTCAACATCGGCGAGGTCCGGGACGAGATGGTCGCCAAGGTCCGCGTCGCGGCCCGGGCCAAGCCCCGCCGCGCCCGCGGCCTCCTCGACCGGGTCCGGCGCGGGCGCGGCGAGATCGCGAAGCGCCGCCCGGCGCCCCGGGCCGCGGCCCGCGTCGAGGGCTGCGTCCTGATCGGCGTGTCGACCGGGGGACCGCGGACGCTGGAGGAGATCCTGCCGGAGCTTCCGGCCGACCTGCCCTGGCCGGTCGTGATCGCCCAGCACATGCCGGGCTCCTTCACGGGGGCCTTCGCCCAGCGCCTGGACCGCCTCTGCGCCCTGGAGGTGGTGGAGGTGACCGCCCCGGTCCCCCTCGCGGCGGGCCGCGTCTACATCGGCCGGGGCGACGCCGACGTGGTGATCGAGCGCCGGCTCGGCCGGCTCGCGGTCGCCACCGTCCCGAGCGACCCGGCCCTGCGCTGGCACCCCAGCGTCGACCGCCTCGTCCGCAGCGCCCGGGATCACCTGCTGCCCGAGGCCCTGATCGGCGTCGAACTCACCGGCATGGGCGACGACGGCGCCGCCGCCCTGGCGGCCCTGCGGGCTGCCGGCGGCCGCACCATCGCGGAGGCCGAGTCGAGCGCCGTCGTGTTCGGCATGCCGGCCGAGCTGATCCGCCTCGGCGGCGCGACCCTGACGCTGCCCGCCCGCTCCATCCCGGCGCAGCTCGTCGGCTGGCTCTCCTGAGATCGACACCGAGACTGCCATGGCCCTGGTCCGCAAGCACCCCGCCCTCCCCGCGCCGGCGGAAGCCCCGGAGGATCCCCGGATCGCCCTGGAGGGCCCGACGGCCGCCGGGCGCCGCGACGCGGCCCATCGCCTGGCCGCCGATCCCGACGCCGCCGGCCTGCTGGCCGACCGCCTCGCCCGCGAGGCGGACCGGAGCGTCGGCGAGGCGATCCTCGGCGCCCTCGGTCGCATCGGCACCCCGGCGGCGGCCGAGCGCCTGTTCGGCCTGCTGGGCTCGGAGGACGTCTGGCTGCGCAACGCCGCGATCGAGACGCTGCAGGAGATGGACGCGGCGGTGCTCGGCGCCCTTGAGCGGGCCCTCACCGATCCCGACAGCGACCGCCGGATCTTCGCGGTGAACGTGCTGGTCTCCCTGCGCCACCCGGCGGCCGCGACCTACGCCCGCCGGGTCCTGGCCGAGGACGGGCACGTCAACGTCTGCGCCGCCGCCCTCGACGTGCTCGCCGAGATCGGCACGCCCGAGATGGTGCCGGAGATCGAGGCCGCCGCCGCCCGCTTCCCCGACGCGCCGTTCCTGCGCTTCGCGGCCAGGGCCGCCTGCCGCCGCATCACCTGACCGGCGGCCGGCATGACCGCACCGTTCCCGCCGCCGACGCCCGTCGTCACCGATGCCGACTTCGTCCGCTTCCGCGACTTCTTCTACCGCAAGACCGGCATCATGTTCGCCGACAACAAGCGCTACTTCGTCGACAAGCGCCTGCAGGAGCGGATGCTCGCGAGCGCGCTGCCGGTCTTCCGCGACTACTTCAACACCCTGCGATTCCAGGCCAGCGGCCAGGAGTTCCAGACGCTCGTCAACCTGATGACCGTCAACGAGACCTACTTCTACCGCGAGGAGTACCAGTTCCGCTGCCTCGTCCGGTCGATCCTCCCGGAGGTCACCCGGCGCAAGCGGCCGGGCGAGCCGGTGCGGATCTGGTCGGTGCCCTGCTCGACCGGCGAGGAGCCCTACTCGATCGCCTTCCAGCTCCTCGACACGTGGCCGGAGGTCGACCGGTACGACATCGAGATCGTCGCCTCGGACATCGACACCGCCGTGCTCGACCAAGCCAAGCGCGGCCTCTACGGCGACCGCGCGGTCCAGCACGTCCCCCGGGCGACCCTGGAGCGCTACACCCGGCGGGTGCAGGGCGCCCACGAGGTGATCCCGGACATCCGCGACTCGATCGCCTTCGCACAGGTCAACCTCTCGGACCCGCTCTCGACCCGGCAGTTCCGCGGCTTCGACGTCGTGTTCTGCCGCAACCTGCTGATCTACTTCGACGACGCGTCCCGCCGCGGCGCCGCCCAGACGCTCTACGAGGCGCTCGATCCCGGCGGCTTCGTCTGCCTCGGCCATTCCGAGTCGATGAGCCGGATCTCCGCGCTGTTCGACCTCCGGAAGTTCGCGGAGGCGATCGTCTACCAGAAGCCCCTGAGCGCGGAGGCCTGACATGGCCAGGATCCTCGTCGTCGACGACGCCACCACGGTGCGCCTGTACTACCGCGACGTGCTGGAAGAGGCCGGCTTCGCGGTCGAGGAGGCCGTGAACGGCTACGAGGGCCTGGAGAAGGCCGTCGCCGAGGGCTTCGACCTCGTCCTCGTCGACGTGAACATGCCCAAGATGGACGGCTACGCCTTCCTGCGGCAGGGCCGGACCATGCCGGAGCTCCAGGCGGTGCCGGCCGTGATGATCTCCACGGAGAGCGCCGGCGCCGACCGCGCGCGGGCCTTCGCGGCGGGCGCCAACCTCTACCTCGTCAAGCCGGTGCGCCCGGACGCCCTCGTCGCGGTCGCCACCGTGATGGCCGGAGCCGCACCGTGACCAACGCCCTGCTCGCCCAGTTCATCCCCGAGGCCCGCGAGCTCCTGGAGCGCGCGGGGAGCGGCATGCTGGCCCTGGAGAAGTCGCCGGGCGCCGAATCCCTCGACGACGTCTTCCGGGCGGTGCACACCCTCAAGGGCACGTCCGGCCTGTTCGAGATCGCGCCGCTGACCCATCTGGTCCACGCGGCCGAGGACCTTCTGGTCGAGGTCCGGGCCGGCACGCTCGTCCTGGAACCCGCCATCGTGGACGGGCTCCTCGACAGCCTCGATCTGGTCGGCCACTGGATCGACGTCTTGGAGAGCCGCGCGGTCCTGCCGGACGACGCCGACGCCGTGATGGCGGGCCGGGTGACGGCCCTGCGGGCGTGGCTCCCCGCGGCGATCGAAGCCACCGTCGCGCGGGCCGATTACGGGCCGCCGGACTGGCTCGCCGACCTCCCCGAGGCGGACCGGCAGGCCGCCTGGAGGCGCGCCGCGGCAGCGGGCGCCCCCCTGACCGCGTGGCACTACGAGCCCGACGAGACCTGCTTCTTCCGCGGCGACGACCCGGCCCATCTTGTGGCGCAGGCCCCGGGCCTCGTCGCGCTGCGGGTACGGCCGCGCGCCGCAACCCCGTCGCCGGAGACCTGCGACCCGGTGCTGAGCTGGCTCCGCTTCGAGGTTCTGTGCGTCGCCGACGCCGAGGCGGTCGCCGACCATCTGCGCTACGTCGCCGATCAGGTCCGGGTCGGCGCGATCCGGCCGGACGACCTGATCGTCCTGACCGGGACGGAGGATGAGGCCGAGGTGTTCGGCGACTTCGCCGCGCGGGCCGGGACGCTCCTCGCCGAGGACGCCCGGGCGGACCTCGCCGCCGCCGCCGACGCCCTGCTGGGGATCGTCGGTGCCGGGACCCGGCAGGCCTGCGCCCTGCGCTGGATCGCGGCGCTGGCCGCCACGGCGGAGACCGAGACGCTCCGCCGCCTCGCCGCCGACCTCGGCGGCCCGCGGCCGGCCTCGGGTTCGCCGCCGACCGATCGGCCGCCCGCAGAGGCGGCCGCCCCGGACCTCGCCCTGCGCCAGCAGGCAGAGGCGATCCTCGCCGCGCAGGCCGAGATGCTGGCCGTGCCGACGGACCCGGCCGTCGCGGAGGGCCGGTTCGAGTCCGTGCGCACGGTGGTGCGGCGCTGCCTGCCGCATCTGGTGCCCGGCCGGGCCGCCGCCCTGGAAGCAGCCCTGGGCCGAGCGCGCGCGGGCGCCACCGAGACCCTCGGCGCCGTCCTCCGCGGCGTGGCGAGCGGCGCGGCCGCCGCACCGCCGATGCCGACACCCTCCGGAGAGCCCGCGCCGCGGCCCACCGCGGCCCCGCCGCCGGCGACCGAGCCGCGCGATGCCCCGGAGGGATCCGGCCCTGACGCCAAGGGTCCGGCGCGCATGCTGCGGGTCGAGCAGGGCAAGGTCGACGCCCTGATGAACTTCGCGGCCGAGCTGACGGTCGCCAAGAACGGGCTCGCCTATCTCGCCGGACGCGTCGAGCAGGTCAGCGGCTCGCGCCAGCTCGGTCGGGAGATCAAGGAGCAGTACGCGGTCATCGACCGGATCGCCCAGAGCTTGCAGGTCGGCGTCATGGCGATCCGCATGATGCCGGTGAGCCAGGTTTTCCAGCGCTTCCCCCGGCTCGTCCGCGACATCACGCGCAAGCTCGGCAAGGAGGTCGAGCTGGTGATCCTGGGCGAGGAGACCGAGGCCGACAAGAACGTGCTGGAGAGCCTCGCCGACCCGCTGATCCACATGGTCCGCAACGCCCTCGATCACGGGATCGAGACCCCCGCGATCCGGATCGCCGCCGGGAAGCCGGCGCGCGGCACCCTGCGGCTCGCGGCGCGGCAGGAGAACGACAACGTCATCATCGAGGTGGCCGATGACGGCCGCGGCATCGACCCGGAGGCGGTCCGCGAGAAGGCGCTGCGCAGCGGCCTGATCGGCCCGGATCAGGCCGCCCAGATGACCGCGGAGGATCTCGTCAACCTCGTCTTCGCGCCCGGCTTCTCGACGCGGGATCAGGTCTCGGACCTCTCGGGGCGGGGCGTCGGGATGGACGTCGTGCGCAGCGCGGTGCGCAGGGCGGGCGGCGACGTCTGGCTCGCGAGCAAGCCGGGCGCGGGCACCTGCGTGACCGTGCAGCTGCCCCTGACCATGGCGGTGACCCGCATCGTCACCGTGGTGGCGCGGGGCCAGCAATACGGGGTCGCCATGGACGCGGTGGCCGAGACCGTGAAGGTTCCGCGGGACCAGATCCACCGGATCAAGCAGCGCGAGACCTTCGTCCTGCGGGACGCGATGATCCCCCTGATCCGGCTCGCCGACAGCCTGGGCCTCCCGGCGGCCTCGGACGCGCCGCCGGAGGAGGAGGCCGTCATGGTCGCCCGTGTCGGACGCGAGCGGGTCGGCATCGTGGTCGACGGCTTCCGCGAGCGCATGGAGGTCATCGTGCGGCCCCTCGACGGTCTCCTCGCCGGCCTCGCGGGCTTCTCCGGGACGGCGCTCCTCGGCGACGGAAGGGTTCTCCTCGTCCTCAACCTGTCGGATCTGCTCTGATGGCCCTCGAACACAGGGGCGCCCGCATCCGGCTCTCGGGCCACTGCCCGGTCGAGGATGCCGAGCCGCTGCTCGATATCCTGCGCGCCACCCCGGAGGCCGTCGTCGACCTCACCGGCGCGGCGTGGCTCCACACGGCGGTGCTCCAGGTGCTGATGGTCGCGGCACCCGCCCTCCGCGGCCGGCCGGCCGGAGCCGTGCCGGCGGCCTGCCTGGCCGCGCTGCCCGAGGCCGCCGCGGAAGGCGCCGCGGAGGCCGAGCGCGGATGACCGAGCCGGGGACCGGGCGCATCCTCGCCGTGGCGAACCGCAAGGGCGGCACCGCCAAGACCACGACGGCCGTGAATCTGGCCGCGGCGCTCGCGGAGCGCGGCCGGCGGGTGCTGCTCGTCGACCTCGACAGCCAGGGCCATGCCGGCCTCGGCTTCGGCGTGCGGGCGAGGCCCGGCGAGCCGACGGTGCACGACCTGTTCCGCGGCACCGGGGTGACGGATCTCGGGCGCGCCGTGCGGCGCACCGCCGTGCCGAACGTGGACGTGCTGCCGGCCGATCGCGGCTTCTCGGGCCCCGACGGCGCCGTCGCGCCCCTCGGTCTCGCGGCGGCGCTGAAGCCCCTGGCGACGGATTACGCGGTGATCCTGATCGACACCGCACCGACGGCCGACGCCCTGCTGATCAGCGCCCTGGCGAGCGCGCACCACGTCCTGGTTCCGACGCAGCTCAGCCACCTCGCGGTGGACGGCGTCGGGCAGTTCGCGCGCGCGTTCTTCCGGGTGGCGACGAGCCTCAATCCCGGTCTGCGCGGCCTCTCGATCGTGCCGGTGCAGGTGGATCTCCGGATCACGATGCAGCGGGAGGCCCTCGAGCAGCTCGCGAGCCGGTTCGGCCGGGAGCGCCTCCTGGCTGGGATCCGCACGGACATCGCTCTGGCGGAGGCCTTCGGATGCGGACGGCCGGTTCGGTACGTGAATCCCCGTGCGCGGGCGGTGCAGGACTTCGAGCTGTTATGCGACCACGTCATGGAAAAATGCATTGCCGGGCAGATTGGAACGATTAAAACTTAGCCGTTCGCACAGACATGGAGTTCAGAGCGAGAAATGAATACGATATTACTGGTGGACGACTCACCGACCATTCTTTCGAGCATGTCAGGAATACTTCGCAGTTCGGGATATGAAACCGAACAGGCCGCCGATGCCGAGACGGCACTCGCGAAGGTCAAGGCAGGCCTGAGGCCGGCCCTCGTGATCACGGACTTCCACATGCCCGGCATGGACGGCGTCCAGTTGATCCAGGAGTTGCGGAAGCTCGCGCCGACCCGCTTCACGCCGATGCTCGTTCTCACGACGGAATCGCAGCAGGAGAAGCGCGACGGCGCGCGCCAGGCGGGGGCGACCGGCTGGCTGGTGAAGCCGGTCCAGGCCGACAAGCTGCTGCAGGTCCTGACACAGGTCGCCCCCGCGATTCAGCGCCGCGCCGCCTGATCCGGGCGACCCCTCTCCGCTGAAGCCCGCTCCGCGGGCCTCGGCCTCGCCCGGCCCCGCGCCACCGCTTCCGACCGAATGACCGTTCCCGCGATGCAGATTGCTGCCCGTCCCTCCGCGAAGACCGAGCTGCGGACGCTCCTGCTCAGTGCCGCGGCCGGCGGCGCGGTCGGGGCCGTGCCGCTGATCCTGGGGATCGCGCAGCCGGCGCAGCTCCTCTTCGCGGCCGCCGCCGCGCTCTGCGGGGGCCTCGTGACCCGCGGGCTGCAACCGTCCTGCCGCGCGGTCGAGCCGGATGCCCCGCCGATGGCGGTCACGCTTCGGGCCGAACCGGCGGCCGCCCCGGCGCACGGAGCGGCCTGCGCCGAGGCCGTGGCCCGGGATCTCGGCGACCTCGACCCCTATTTCGCCGTGACGGGCGAGCAGCTGCGCAGCATCGTCGCGCAGACCGAGGCGGCCGCCGCCGCGATCCTCGCCTCGCTGCAGAGGCTCGACGCCGCCCAGGCGCGCAGCGCCGCCTGCATCGGCGGCGCGCACGACCGCATCGTCGGCTTCGCCGAGCAGAGCGACGCCGCGCTGCAATCCCTGGCGGCGGCCCTCGGCGCCTATCTCGACCGGCGCCTGAACGAGACCCGCGAGGAACGCGGCACCGTCGAAGTGGCCGTCGGGCAGATGCGCGGGCTCGATGCCCTGATCCTCAGCCTCGAGAAGGTCGGGGCGGCGACCCGGATGCTGGCGCTCAACGCCAACATCGAGGCGGCCCGCGCCGGGGCCCACGGAGCCGGCTTCCGGGTCATCGCCCGGGAGCTCCAGGATCTCGCGCAGACCTCCCAGACCGCGATGGCCGAGGCGCGCGTGCAGGTGGCGGACGCGCAGCAGACGATCAGCCGGGTGCTGATCGCCGATCGCGGGGACGACGCGACCCGCACCGAGCAGGAGCGCCTCCGCGCGCTGATGGCCGAACTCGGCGGGATCGCCGAGACGACCACCCGGGTCCTCCTCGGGATGGCGCGGACGGACCTCGCCGAGGTCAAGGCGCAGAATGCGGCGGTGGGCGACGAGGTGCTGTCGGTCTTCGGCCAAGTTCAGTTCCAGGACGTCGTCCGCCAGCAGATCGAGGCGGTCGACGCCGCCAACGCGGCGCTGCAGCTCTGCCTCGACGGCCTGCGCCGGCGGCTGATCGGCACCGGGCCGGGGCGGGCGATCGCGCCGGCGGCGATCCTCGAGACCGCGCGGGCGCGCTACGTCACCCAGATCCAGCGCCGCGTCGACGCCCAGGCCCTCGACCACGTCGTCGACCAAGCCCTCGACCCGGTAGCGCCCGACATCGAGCTGTTCTGACGGGGCGGGCCGCGATGTCACGGAAGCGTCAGAAAACAGCGCCACATCCGCGGCACAGCTTGCATCGACCGTCGCGGTGCCGGATGCGGGCTGCGGCCCCGCGCTGTCCCGTGACCGATCCGCATCCGAGACCCGTACGTGATCTTCATCCACCAGCCCGCCGTCGGCGCCGGAGCCACGCTGCTTGAGCGCCGCGTCATCGATCTCCAGGACACGATCCCCGAGGACACGGTCTGGCTCGATCTGATCCGCCCGAGCCGCGAGGAGGAACTGAAGGTCGAGTCGTTCGCGGGCATCGAGGTGCCGACCCGCGAAGAGATGAAGGACATCGAGCCCTCGGAGCTGCTCTACGTCGAGGACGGCGCCCGCTACATGACCGGCCGGGTGCTCTCGAAGGTCAGCGACGCCGAGGAGCCGGGGCTGGCCGGCATCACTTTCATCCTGCGCGGCAACCGTCTGGTGACGGTGCGCCACGAGGAGCCGCAGGCCTTCCGCATGTACACGCAGCGCGCCGGGCGCTCGATGGGCAACGGCGGCGCCTCGACCCCCTCGGGCGAATCGATCCTGGCCGGGCTGATCGAGGCGGTGATCGACCGCGCCGCCGACGTGCTGCAGCTCCAGGGCGAGCGCATCGACCGCCTGTCGGGCAAGATCTTCGAAGTGCAGGAGGACCCCTCCGCCCGCAACACCGCGCTGCAGGACACGCTGCGGGCGCTGGGCCGGCACGGCGATCTCATCTCCAAGCAGCGGGAGAGCCTCGTCTCCATGGAGCGGATCCTGCTCTCGCTGTCGGCGACCTACCGGACCAACAAGGCCCCGCGCGACCTGCGCGAGGACGTGCGCTCGACCCTACGGGATCTTCAATCCCTCGAGGAGCACGCCACCTTCCTGTCGACGAAGATCCAGTTCCTGCTCGACGCGACCTTGGGGCTCGTCAACCTGGAGCAGAACAACATCATCAAGCTGTTCTCGGTCATGGCGGTCGTCTTCATGCCGCCGACCCTGATCGCGTCGATCTACGGCATGAATTTTAAGTCCATACCGGAACTAGATTTCGCCTTCGGATACCCGATGGCGCTGATCATGATGGTCGTGGCGGCGGTATTTCCCTACTTCTTCTTCCGGTGGAAGAAGTGGCTCTGACAACAAACGCCGGTATAGAGCCGACAGAATCTTAAGACCTCTACGGGAGCATGGCGGGGCCTGAAGGCGCGGCGCGGCCGCGTAGACGGAACCTCCCATGCGCTTCTCCCTCAAGACGATCCTCGCCGGTGCCATCGGCCTGCTCGCCCTCGCCGCCGTGGGCCAGGGGATCGCCAGCGTCGTGAGCCTGTCGGAGATCGAGCGGAACGCCGCGGCGATCTCGCAGCAGGCCCTGCCCGCGCAGAACCAGGCCGAGGCCATCGGGACGGCCGTGCGGGACGCGCGCCTGCGGCTCTACCGGCTCGCGGTGGCCTCGCCCGACGCGGCGGCCCTGGACAGGAACCAGACAGCGCTGACCGACGCCCTCGGCGAGTTGTCCGGCCTCCGGCAAGCCTATCAGGACCGCCTGACGAGCCCGCAGGCCCGGGCGATCTACGAGCGCTTCACCAACGCGTGGAACGCCTACCAGAACATCCAGCTGCAGGTGGTCGAGCTGATGATCGCGGGCGACCAGCCGGGCGCCCTCGCACTCGTGCTGGATCCCGCGACGGGGGCGCAGAACGACGCCGCGGTGGCCAGCCTGACCGAGTCGATCGCGGCGGCGCGGGGCCAGACCGAGGCCAACGTCACCCAGACCGTGCAGGCGGCGACGCGGGCCAAGCTGATCGCGCTGATCGCCACCGTGGTCGGCCTCGCGGTCGCGGCGGCCGCGATGCTGTTCGCCCTGTTCGGGATCGCGCGCCCCATCGAGCGCATGACCGGCGCGATGGGCCGCCTCGCCGAGGGCGACGAGACCGTGCCGGTCCCGCATACGGGGCGCCGCGACGAGATCGGCGCGATGGCGGCGGCCGTGCAGGTCTTCAAGGACAACCTGATCCACACCCGTGCCCTGGAGCAGGAGACCGCCCTGGCGCGGGACGGCGCCGAGGCGCAGCGCCGGCGCGCGGTCCACGCCATGGCCGAGTCCTTCGAGGCCGCGGTCGGCGGCGTGCTGGCCCGAGTGGCGGACGCCGCCCTCGGCATGCGGGCCGACGCCGAGGCGATGAGCGGCACGGCCACGCACACCGCGGAGCGCTCGGCCACGGTGGCGGGCGCCGCCCAGGAGGCCGCCCAGCATGTCGGCACGGTCGCGGCGGCCGCGGAGGAACTCGGCGCCTCGGTGCAGGAGATCGGCCGCCAGGTCGACGGGTCCGCCGAACTCGCCCGGAGCGCGGTGGTCCAGGCCGGCGACACGGCCGGCCTCGTGCAGGAACTGAGCACCGCCGCGGGCCGGATCGGCGACGTCGTGCGCCTCATCACCGACATCGCCGGCCAGACGAACCTGCTGGCGCTGAACGCCACGATCGAGGCGGCCCGCGCCGGCGATGCGGGGCGCGGCTTCGCGGTGGTCGCCAGCGAGGTGAAGCAGCTCGCCGCCCAGACCGCCCGGGCCACCGAAGAGATCGCCGGTCAGGTCGGCCGTATCCAGGGCGCGACCGGGCAGACCGTGGACGCGATCGACGGGATCACGGCGCGCATCCGCGAGATCGACGGGGTGGCGACCTCGATCGCAGCCGCCGTCGAGCAGCAGGGCGCGGCGACCCGGGAGATCGCCCGGAACGTGGCCGAGGCGGCGTCCGGGACCGGCGCGGTCACCGGGACGATCGACGCGGTGGCGCGGGCGGCCGACGACACGGGTACGGCCGCCACGCGGATGCTGGCCTCCGCGTCGAGCCTCTCGGAGGAGGCCGCCGAGCTGCGCCGGGAGATCGACGCCTTCCTGCACACCGTGCGCGCGGCCTGAGGCTCGGCCTCAGGCTCAGCCGGGGCTCGACAGCTTCATCAGGACGAGCCCGGAGCCGATCAGGCCGGCCGCGAGGATCCGGCTGGCACTCGCCTGCTCCCCGAGCACGGCGATGCCGACCAGGAAGGCGCCGACCGCGCCGATTCCGGTCCAGATCGTGTAGGCGGTGCCCAGGGGCAGCGTGCGCATGGCCAGCGCCAGGAAGCCGACGCTGCCGGCCATCGCCAACGCCATGATGGCGGTCGGCCAGAGGCGCGTGAAGCCCTCCGACTGCTTCATCGCGAAGGCCCAGACGACCTCCAGCACGCCCGCGGTGACGAGATAGATCCAGGACACGGCGGCCCTCCCGAAAGGGCCGGGCCGTCCCGGACTTGTGCCCCGCGCGGCGGGGGGAGGACGTGGCCTCGCGGCGGGTCAGCTAGCGATGATCGGCCGAGCCCGCAAGCGCGGCGGCCGCGGATCCCTCAGGCCACCGCGGCGAGGTGCTTGACCTCGGCCTTGGCTACCACCTTGCCGACCGGCGGCGCCTTGCAGGTCTCCGCCTCGGGCGCCAGGACCGGCGGCTGCACCCAGCGGCCGGCATCGAGGTCGGCGATCCGGCCGTTGATCTCGCGGATGACGTAGCGCGAGAACGGGTAGACGTGGAGGTAGATCACCATGTTGGTGACCACGGCCTCCAGGGCGGCCGGGTTGCGGCGGGCGGTCTCCAGGAACACGCTCCAGAAGTGCTTGGCGAGCTCCGGACGCCGCACGGTCATCCGCCAGCACACCCGCAGCAGCGAGTAGAGATCGTGGGCGATGTGGCCCCAGTTGAGCTTCTGGGCGGCGAATTTCGGCCGCTTCACCCGCCGGGCGACCACCCGGACCCGGTCGAAGAAGTTCGGCGGGTCGTAGATCTCCTGGAGGACGTCGCGGTAGTCGGCCAGCACGTCGCGCTGCGGCCGCAGGGTCACGAAGTTGATGCCCTGCGTGCACTGGTCGCCCTGGTCGGCGGTGGTCGCCGCGTAGTTCTCGTAGAGGCGGCCCTCCTTGCGCAGGCGGCGCGAGAGCTGCGTGTTCGGCAGCGCGAAGAGCAGGCCGACCATGGCGATCGGGATGCCGGTCTGGCTGATGCACAGCGACATCGCCTTGCTGATGCTGTCCTTCTCGGTGTCGAAGCCGACGATGAAGCCGGCCGTGACGAACATGCCGTGCTCGTAGAGCTTGTGCACGCTGTCGGCGATGGACCGCTTGGTGTTCTGCTTCTTCTGCGTCTGGATCAGCGTCGCCTCGTCGGGCGTCTCGATCCCGGTGAACAGGGCGAAGAAGTTCGCGTCCCGCATCATCCCGAGCAGCTCGTCGTCGTCCGCGAGGTTGAGCGAGGCCTCGGTGGAGAACTTGAACGGGTAGCCGTGCGCCTCCTGCCACTGGATCAGGTGCGGCAGGAACAGCTTGATCGCCTTCTTGTTGCCGATCAGGTTGTCGTCGACGAAGTCGACATGGCCGCGGTAGCCGAGGCCGTAGAGCCGGTCGAGCTCGGCCAGCATCTGCGGAGTGGTCTTGGTCCGCGGGGCGCGGCCGTAGAGCTCGATGATGTCGCAGAACTCGCAGGTGAACGGGCAGCCGCGCGAGAACTGGACGCCGATGTAGAGGTAGTGGCTGAAGGTCAGCAGGTCGAAGCGCGGGATCGGGCTCTTGGTGACGTCGGCCTTGAACTTCTCGGCCGTGAGCCGGCCGCGGCGCTCGCCGGCCTCCCAGGCGGCCACGAACGTGTCGAGGATGCCCTCGGCCTCGCCCAGCACCAGGAAGTCGGCCTTGTCGTAGACCTCCGGCGTCGAGGTCGGGGCCGGGCCGCCGACGCAGACCGGGGTTCCGAGCGCCACGCAGCGGTCGATGACCACGAGGCAGTCCGGCTCCTGGGGCAGCATGCCGCCGGTCATCACGAGGTCGGCCGCCTGGATCTGCGCGTCCGTCAGCTCCTCGCAGTTGCGGTTGATGAGCGTCACCTGCCAGGCCGGCGGCAGCATCGCGGCCAGCGTGATGAGGCCCAGCGGCGGCGCGGGCGCGCGGGCGCCCTGCAGCTCCATGGCCTCTTTGAAGTTCCACATCGAGTTTTCGTAGAACTTCGGGAACACCATCAGCACGCGCGGGGCCGTGTTCGCTTCCGACATGCCAGTTTCCCTCGTTCACACGCACGGTCCCGGCCCGACCGGAGATCGGGGCGGGCACAGGATCGCTCTGCTGACCTGCGGGCGAATTAAGGCCGTTTTTCGCTCCCGCAGCAATCGGAGCCGCCGATCCCGACAGGACGCGCGTCCGGGCCGCGCGAATCAACCCCGCCGACGGGTCCCGGGGCGGATCCGGCCCGTTTGCCGCGGGGCTGCGCCATTCGGGCGACAGGTCCCGCCAAAACTGTCACGGCCCGACGCGGAACCGCTCCGGCCGCGTCCCGTCGGCGTCGGTGAAGCCGTACACGCGCGCGAGGTCGCCGGCATGCAGCACGGCGCCCGCCCGGGCGGCGATGCCGGGGTCGGCGGCGAGCGCCGCGAGCGCCCGGCCGGCGTAGAGCGGGCTCTCGGTGGCGTGCTGCTCCTGGCCGAGGTCGCGCGCCCGCTCGGTGGCGACGGAGCCCGGCGAGAGCCCGAGGGCGGTGACGCCGTGGGGCGCGAGTTCCCGGGCGAAGGCCAGGGTCAGCCGGTTGGTCGCGGCCTTGGCGGAATCGTAGAACACGTCGCCGAGGTAATCCTCGGTCCCGAAGGAGACGAGCGCCAGCAGCCCGGCCCGCGCCGCCACCATGGCGGGGGCGACCGCCCGGGCGAGCAGCAGGGCCGGCAGCGGCCCGGCTTCGAGGAGGCCGATGTACGGCTCCGCCGAGCGGCGCCAGAACGGCGTGCCCCAGCCGGCACCGTCCGGGTAACGCTCGCCGTCGTAGCCCTCGTTGCCGCTCCACACGCTGCAGGCCGCGACGTCGATCCGCCCGAACCGGCGCAGAGCCCAGTGGACCAGCGCGTCGGTGGCGCGCTCGGAGTGGTGATCGCAGAGGTAGTGGTGACCGCGGCCGCCGGCGGCGTCGACCGCGCGGGCCGTGTCCTCGATCGCCTCGGCGCGCATCTCGGTGCGCGGGCCGGTCTCGCTGGAGCGAGCCGTGACGATCACCGTGGCCCCCGCCTCGCCCAGCGCCCGGGCGAGACCCCGGCCGACGCCCCGCGACGCGCCCGCGACGAGGCAGATCTTCTGGGAGAGGTCGGGCGGGCTCACGCCGAGGCGGCGGGCTTCGACCGCGACAGGAAGGCGGCGAGCCGCTCCTGGGATTCGGGCGAGCGCAGCTGCGCGTCGAAGGCTTTCGCCTCAGCCTCCAGGGCCGCCTCGACCTGCGCCTGGTCGCCCCGGATCAGCGCCCGGGACGCCGTCAGCGCCCCGCGCGGCAGGGCGGCGAGGCGCGCGGCCTGCGCGATGGCCTGCTCGACCAGCATGTCGGCGGGCAGCACCGCGTTGACGAGGCCCAGGGCCTGCGCCTCGTCGGCCTCCAGCGGCCGGGACAGGAGCAGCAGCTCGGTCGCCCGGAGCCGACCGACCCGCAGGGGCAGCAGGTAGCTCGACGCCGCCTCCGGCACGAGGCCGAGCTCGACGAAGGGCATGCGCAGGCGCGCCGCCGGGCTCGCGTAGACGAGGTCGCAGTGCAGGCAGAGCGTCGCGCCGATGCCGACCGCGATCCCGTCGACCGCCGCCACCATCGGGGTGCGGGTCCGGGCGAGTTGGCGGATGAAGGCCAGCGCCGGCGAGGAACTGAATCCATCACCGGCATGTCCCATGAAGTCGGCGAGATCGTTGCCGGCGCTGAACATGCCGGGCTGCCCGGCGAAGACCACGGCGCCGACCGCGTCCGACGCGTCGGCCTCCACCAGGCCCGCGCGCATCGCGTCGTACATGGCGCCCGTGAGGGCGTTCTTCTTCTCCGGACGGTTCAGGGTGATCAGGCGGACGCCGCCCGCGAGGTCGGCGATCGTGACGGGTTCGGCCATGATCCGCTCCTCAAACCGCCAGCGCCAGGGCGGCGTCGTCCGTGAAGGCGCCGCCCTCGACCACCGCCTGCTCCAGGCCGGAGGCGGCTACCAGGAGGTTCTCGGCGTAGAACCGGGCGAGCGCGATGCGGGCCGCGTGCGCCGGGTCCGTCTCGCCGGCCTTCCGGGCGGCGCTCGCGGCGAGCGCGCCCCGGGCGAGGCAGGCGGCGCCCAGCGTCAGGCCGAACAGGCGCAGGTACGGCGTCGCGCCGGCGAGCGCCGCCTCGGGGCGGTTCGAGCTCAGCGCGGCGAGCTGGTGGCTCGTCGCCCGGTCGAGGCTGACGATCCCGTCGCGCAGCCGCGCCGCCATGTGGCCGAAGGCGGTGTCGCCGGCCTTGAGCAGCCCCTCCGCGGCCCGGCGCATCCAGGCGATCTGCGACCGCGCGGTGCCCCCGCCGTTCAGCGGCAGCTTGCGGGCGGTGAGGTCGATGGCCTGGATGCCGTTGGTCCCCTCGTAGATGCCGAGGATGCGGGCGTCGCGCATGAGCTGCGCCGCCCCGGTCTCCTCCACGAAGCCCATGCCGCCGTGGACCTGCACGCCGAGCGAGGTCACCTCGTTGGCGAGGTCCGTCGCGAACGCCTTCGCGACCGGGGTCAGCAGCGAGGCGCGGTCCAGGGCCGCCTGCCCCTCCGGCCCCTTCGACGCGTCGAGGGCCGCGGCGGTGAGGTAGCAGATGGCGCGGGCGGCAGCCGTCGAGGCCTTCATGGTGAGCAGCATGCGCTGCACGTCCGGATGGGCAGCGATCGGGCTGGTCGCCTCGGCGGCGCCCACCGCCTTGCCCTGGCGGCGCTCCTGCGCGTAGGCGAGCGCCCGCTGGGTCGCGGCCTCGGCGATTCCGACGCCCTGCAGGCCGACATTGAGCCGTGCCGCGTTCATCATCGTGAACATGCAGGCCAGACCCTTGTTCTCCTGGCCGATCAGCCAACCGGTAGCGCCGCCGCCGTCGCCGAACGCCATCGAACAGGTCGGCGAGGCGTGGATGCCGAGCTTGTGCTCGATGCCGGAGCAGCGCAGGTCGTTGCGGGTGCCGTCCGGCAGCACCTTCGGCACCAGGAACAGGGAGATGCCGCGCGTGCCGGCGGGCGCGTCGGGCAGCCGGGCCAGGACGAGGTGGACGATGTTGTCGGCGAGGTCGTGCTCGCCGTAGGTGATGTAGATCTTGTTGCCGGTGATCCGGTAGGTGCCGTCGCCCGCCGGCACGGCCCGGGTGCGCAGCAGGGCGAGGTCGGAGCCCGCCTGCGGCTCGGTCAGGTTCATGGTGGCGGGCCACGCGCCCGAGACCAGCTTCTCGAGGTAGCGCGCCTTCAAGTCGTCCGAGCCGTGGGCCGCGAGCGCCTCGATGCCGCCCTGGGTCAGGAGCGGGCAGAGGCCGAAGGCGAGGTTGGCGCCGTTCCACATCTCGGTGCAGGCGGCCTCGATCAGCTTCGGCAGGCCCTGGCCGCCGTGGTCGGCCTCGGCCGAGAGTCCGTTCCAGCCGCCCTCCGTGAAGGTGCGGTAGGCCTCGCGCCAGCCCGGCGGCGTGGTGACCCGCCCGTCCGCGAACGGGGTGCCGTGCCGGTCGCCGACCCGGTTGAGCGGCGCGATCACGCCGGCGGCGATCCGCCCGGCCTCGGTCAGGATCGCCTCGGCGTCGTCGGGATCGACCGCGTCGAGCCCGGCCACGTGCCGCAGCGTGAAGAGCATCTCGGGGACCGGGGCGCGGTAACTCATACGATCCTCCCGTGTGGCGGCCCGCCCGCGCGTTCGATCCGGGGCGGGTTTGACCGCGCCCGCGCACCGGCGCTAGGGCGGGGCGAGGATAGGCGCGCGGGGCTCGCGTCGCCATGACCTCGGAGACGGCTTCCCGCATGAATGATCCCGGGTCAACGGTCCCGGCCGCGACCCGGCGGCTCACCGCCGACGCGGCCGGCCTCGCGGAGGCCGCCGCGCTCCTTCGGGCCGGCCGCCTCGTCGCCTTCCCGACCGAGACCGTCTACGGGCTCGGGGCGGACGCAACCGATCCCGCGGCGGTGACGGGCATCTTCGCCGCCAAGGCGCGGCCGCGCTTCAACCCGCTGATCTCGCACCTGCCCGACGCGGCGGCGGCCCTGGCGGAGGGCGTCTTCGACGCGCCGGCGCGCCGCCTCGCGGAGGCCTTCTGGCCCGGCCCCCTCACCCTGGTCGTCCCGGCGCACGCGGGCACGCGGGTCTGCGACCTCGCCCGCGCCGGCCTGCCGAGCCTCGCCCTGCGGGTTCCGGCGCACCCGCTCGCGCGGGATCTCCTGGCGGAGGTCGGGCGGCCGGTCGCGGCGCCCTCGGCCAACCGGTCCGGGCGGGTGAGCCCGACCCGGGCCGCCCACGTCCTCGACGATCTCGCCGGCCGGATCGCCGCGGTGCTCGACGGCGGCGACACGCCGGTCGGCGTCGAGTCGACGGTGGTGGCCTGCCTGGGCGGCACGCCGCGGCTGCTGCGGCCCGGCGGCGTCGCCCGGGCGGCGCTCCGGGCAGTGCTCGGCCTCGACCCGGCGGCGCCCGAGGCGGCGGATGCCGACCGGCCGGCGGGCCCGGGCATGCTCGCCTCGCACTACGCACCGCGGGCGCGGGTCCGGCTCGACGCGGTGCGGATCGCACCCGGCGAGGCGGTCCTGCTGTTCGGCTCGCATCTCCCGGCGGATCACGAACTCGCGCGGGCCAGCGTCAACCTGAGCCCGGCGGGCGATCCCGCCGAGGCCGCTTCCCGGCTGTTCGGCGCCCTGCGCGACCTCGACGCCTCGGGGGCGGAGACCATCGCGGTCGCGCCGATCCCCGAGGACGGGCTCGGCGAGGCGATCCGAGATCGCCTCGCCCGGGCGGCCGCGCCCCGCTGACGGCGGAGAATTTTTCGCCGGCCGCGGAACAGAGTTCGGCCTGATCCGTTTACTGATCACGAAGGCCTTCTCAGCCCCCAATGGCCTTTTTCCTTTAAGGCTCGGAGCAATCCGAGCCTTTTTTCTTGGCTTCTCAGTCTCGGGCCAGCTTGGCGGCAATGCCCGCCACGTGGCGGCCCTGGAACCGCGCGCCCTCCAGCTCGACGGCGCTCGGCTGGCGGGAGCCGTCGCCGTCCGCGATCGTGCTGGCGCCGTAGGGCGTGTTGCCCTTCACCGCCTCGACGCCCGCCTGCCCCTGGAAGCTGTAGGGGAGGCCGACCACCACCATGCCGTGGTGGAACAGCACCGTGTGGAAGCTCGTCAGCGTCGTCTCCTGGCCGCCGTGCTGGGAGGCCGTGGAGGTGAAGACCGAGCCGACCTTGCCGACCAGGGCGCCCTTCATCCAGAGCCCTCCGGTCTGATCGATGAACTGCTTCATCTGCGAGGCCATGTTGCCGTAGCGGGTCGGCGTGCCGAAGATGATCGCGTCGTAGTCGGCGAGCTCAGCGACGGTCGCGACCGGCGCAGCCTGATCGAGCTTGAAGTGGCTCTGCCGGGCGACCTCCTCCGGGACCAGCTCGGGCACGCGCTTCACGACGACCTCGGACCCCGTCTCGCGGGCGCCCTCGGCGACGGCGTAGGCCATCTGCTCCACGTGACCGTAGGTCGAGTAGTACAGCACCAGAACCTTCGCCATGGGATGGTCTCTCCTGCGTGTCGGACGGCCGACCGAATCGTCGGCCGGCGGATGGCCCCTGCATCGCGCATTTGCCGCCTTGCAAGAATGCGCCGACATGCAAGATTGATCTTGCACAGATGCAAGGTTCGGGGCGTGGCGCTCGATTGGGACGAATTCCGGTTCGTGAAGGCGGTGGCCGATCGGGGCGGCCTGACCGCGGCGGCGGCCGAACTGGGCATCAATCACTCTACGGCGTTCCGGCGCCTCGCCGCCCTGGAGGCGCGGCTCGGCGCGCGCCTGTTCGAGCGGCTGCGCACGGGCTACGTGCCGACCGCCGCCGGGCAGGCGATGATCGAGGCGGCCGGACGCATCGAGCTGGACGTGGCACGGTTCTCCCGCGCGGTGGCGGGACAGGGCGAGACACCCTCCGGCGAGTTGCGGGTGACCGCGCCGGCCGGCTTCGCCGCCGAGCTGCTGATGCCGATGCTGGCGAGCTTCGCGGAGCGTTATCCTGAGATCCGGATCGAACTCATCCTCGCCGAGGCGACCCTCAACCTGTCGCGCCGGGACGCCGACGTGGCGATCCGGATCAGCCGGGAGCCGAGCGAGACCCTGGTCGGGCGCCGCCTCGCCCTCACCGCCTGGGCGGTCTACGGCCGCGCCGACCGCGCTTACGGCGACCTGGCCCGCGAGACGTGGATCAGTCCGAGCCCGCTGGTGGCGGGGGGCTCGCTCACGCGGTTCGTGGAGGCGCGGGTGCCGTCCGACCGCGTCCGCCTGCGGATCAACGCGGTGCTGGGCCTGGAGGCGGCGGTCGAGGCCGGTCTCGGCATCGGCCCGCTCCCCTGCTTCACGGCCGACGTCAACCCGGCGCTGCGCCGCCTGTCCGGACCGCACCCGGAACTCGGGGCAGACCTGTGGATCCTGACGCATCCGGACCTGCGCCACGCGGCGCGGGTCCGGGCCTTCATGGAGCACGTCGCCGAGGCGCTGCTGCCCCTGCGGGCGCGCTTCGAGGGCCGATGACCCGCCTCAGCGGATCTCGACGACCTCGACCTCGTGGCCGTTCACCTCGACCACGTCGCCGATCGTCTTGCCCGTGATGGCGCGGGCGAGCGGTGCCACGTACGAGATCGAGCCCTTGTGCGGGTCGGCCTCGTCCTCGCCGACGATCCGGAAGGTCTGCCGGGTCTCCTTGCCGGACTCGTCCTCGCGGACCACCGTGACGGTGGAGCCGAACTGCACGGTGTCGCCGCCCCTGGGCTCCACGAGCTGCGCGGTGTTCTTCCGGGCCGCCCAGTAGCGCAGGTCGCGCCCGATGCGGGAATCCTCCGCCTTGTCGGCGGGGTCCAGCGAGGCGACCTCCTTCTCGAGACGCGCGACTTCGGCCTCGATCTGCGCGAGCCCCTCCGGCGTGACGAAGTTCGTGTGCGGCGAGATCGGCCGATCCGGCAGATTCTCGAACGCTTCCCCACCCTCGGGCTCTTTGACGAATGCGACGCTCATGAAGACGCCAACACGCGAGGTACGGCAAAGGTTCCCGCGCGGCGATGGCTCGGCGGTCTCGCCGTGGCGCCGCGCCTGCCACGGCCGGGCGGCCCGATCCTCATCCACGAGGAGCACCCCGTCGCGAACATGCTCGCGCCGCGGAAGGAGAGGCCGCGGCCTGGCCCGGCACTCCCATGTCCGTATCGCCCCCCGTTCCTCCAGGGCGAGGAGGCGGAACGCCGCCTGACGGGCGCCGGAGCTATCCGACCTCCACCACGGTCCGGCCCCGAACCTTGCCGGCCAGGATCTCGTCGCCGAGCCGGCCGACCTCTTCCAGGCGGACCTTGCTGGTCATGGCGGCGAGCTTGGCCAGATCGAGCTCGCGGGCGAGGCGGGCCCAGGCCTCGCGCCGCTTCTTCTGCGGGGTGGTGACGCTGTTGATGCCGAGCAGCGAGACGCCGCGGAGGATGAACGGCGCCACCGAGGTCGGCAGGTCCATGCCCTGCGCCAGCCCGCAGGCCGCGACGGCGCCGTCGGCCCGGGTCATGGCGAGGACGTTGGCGAGGGTCGTGGAGCCCACGGCGTCGACGCCGGCGGCCCAGCGCTCCTTGCCCAGCGGCTTGCCGGGCTTCGACAGTTCGGCCCGGTCGAGGATCTCGGCGGCGCCGAGCCCCTTCAGGTAATCGGCCTCGCCGTCCCGGCCCGTGGAGGCGATCACGTGCCAGCCCGCCCGGGCGAGGAGCGCCACCGCGACGGAGCCGACGCCGCCCGAGGCGCCGGTGACGATGACCGGGCCGTGCTCGGGCTTCACGCCGTGGGCGTCCAGCGCCATGCAGCACAGCATCGCCGTGTAGCCGGCGGTGCCCACCGCCATGGCCTGCTCGGCCGTGAGGCCCTGGGGCAGCGGAACCAGCCAGTCGCCCCGGACCCGGGCGCGCTGCGCGTAGGCGCCGAGATGCGTCTCGCCGACGCCCCAGCCGGTCAGCACGACCGCGTCGCCCGGCCTGTACTCCGGATGGTCCGAGGTCTCGACGATCCCCGAGAAGTCGATGCCGGGGATCATCGGGAAGCGGCGCACCACCGGCGACTTGCCGGTGAGCGCGAGGCCGTCCTTGTAGTTCAGGGTCGAGTGCGTCACCCGCACGGTGACGTCGCCGTCCATCAGGTCGGCGTCGTCGAAATCCCGGAAGGCGAGGCTCTGGCCGGCCTCGTTCTTCTCGACCACCCAGGCCTTGAACGTCCCCATCGTCACCTCCCGTGCTGCGCGGTGAGGTGTGGCCGGGACGCCCGGAATCAAGGCGACGGCGGTCGTGACCGGCTCAGTATCCGTCGTACCGGCTGCCCGTGTAGAAGCCGAGACCGACGCCGATATCCGAGGAACTCGCCCCGGTGATACCGAGGGCGTCCGGGATCGAGCCGACGAGCGGGCCGCCGTAGGCCGCGGGCCGGTAGCCGTAACCGCCGCCGATCGGCGCCCAGCCGGCCCGGGCGGGCGCGACGAGGACGCGGCGGCTGACGCTGGCATATTCCGGCGGGATCGTCTCGGGGATCGTCTGCGCCGGGCGGATCAGCACGGTCCGGGTGCGGACGGCGAAGCGCGGCGGCGTGGTCACCCAGCAGCCGATCAGCTCGCCGCCGGAGCCGCGGCTGGTCTGCCAGTAGCGGCCGCCGGGCGAGACCATCACGCGCTCCGACACCGTGTCGTAGACCGGCGGCGTGGTCCGGTAGACCGTGCGGGGCGGGCGCACCAGCACGTTCTCCTGCACGGTGTCGTAGACCGGCGGCGTGACGACGCGGCGATAGCATTCGGAGCCGTAGCAGCCGCCGGCCTGGGCGGGTGCGGCGAGGAGCGCGCCACCGAGGGCGGCGGCGAGGAAAGCGGTGCGAGCGACCGGCGCGGTCATGGAAGTCCTCTGATACGCATTACTACGAAACGCGGCGCGGACGCGGCGCTCGTCTCGACGTACCAGAGGCCAGACTCGTTGCCCGGCGCGCAAGCATTATCGGGAACGAAGGTAAAATTAACCCTTGGTTTCGACTGCTTAGGCGTCGCCTATCTAGGTAGGATTGTTCGGATCTTCGACAGTCTCTCTTATGAGACCGGATCCGGCCCGGGTCAGGTCTGGCCGGCCCGGAGCTGGTAGAAGATGTGCCGGCCGATCACGTCCATCTTGCGCAGGCGGCGGGCCCAGCCCGGACGCACGTAGTCGGCGTGGTAGTGGGTCGCGGCCCCGACCTCCGCGAGGTAGGTCCGGCCCTCGATCACCGAGCGGGCGATGCGGGTGGCGCTCTCCCAGGCGCCGGCATCGGTGATGCGCAGCGACTTGCCCTCGCAGGCGAAGGAGAACTGGCAGCCCATGTAGTGGTGCCGGTTCTGGTAGACGACGCCGCAGACGCTCGCCGGGTAGAGGCCGCTCTTCACCCGGTTGAGCACCACCTGGGCGACAGCGGCCTGGCCGGCCTCGGGCTCGCTCCGAGCCTCGAAATAGACCGCCTCGGAGAGGCAGCGCTGCTCCTTGTCGAGGGCGTTCGGATCGATCAGGTCGGCGTAGCGCCGGCGCGCGTCCTCGGGCACCGGCTGGGCGCTGTCGGGCCGCTCGGTGCGGATCGCGAAATCGGGGAGCGCGAGGCTCGCCGCGGCGATCTCGACGGGGATGGCGTCGGCGGGCGCCGGCGTCGTGGAGGACAGCGCGATGGCCCGCGGCACCGGCGGGGTCGAACCGTCGAAGCGCTCGGGGCCGCCATCCTCGGTGAGGTCGGCCGTCCCCGCGCCCGTGGAGGCGGCGGTGCCGCTGCCGGTGGTGAGGCCGAGATCCGGCACGGGGACGAAGGCGGCCTCCGGCTCGGATTCCGGGTCCCAGATCGCGGAGCCCTGCGTCAGCACGCCGGTGACGCTGCCGGTGACGTCGCCGAACACCAGGGCGCCGCCCGCCTCGCGCAGGTTCGCGGCCCGGCGCGCGAAGCTCTCGGCCGGCGGCCGGGCAGGGTCGCCCTTGCCGGCCCGCTGCACGACCGGGAAGACGTGCGCGCCGGTCTTGAAGGTCGCCTGGGGCGGCTCGTCGCCGAGGCGGCGGAGGGCCGATCCGATCAGCAAGGTGCCGGGCGGCAGCGGTGGGACCGTGTCGGCGTCGATCACCCCGAGCCGGCTCGCGCCGATGGCGTTCTCCGTGCCGGCATCGGCGGTGAACGACACCAGCAGGCCCAGACCGACCATCCAGGGCGTCAGGGCCGCCGAGAGCCAGCGCAGGCTCGATTCCCGTCCTCGTCTCGTGCCCACGACGCCAGACCCGCACTCACGCACCCGAACCGGCCCGATCCTCCCCGTTTCCAGGGTGTTTCTGCGGCCGCGCCGAATTTATCGCGCGGTATGGTTGAGCTGCCGTTAAGGCCGGACGGTCGCGCGCGTCTCGATACGGTTTCGGGGTTGCAGTCGACACTGCCCGGCCCGTCATCACGAGCGCAGCGAAGTGACCCAGGGCAGCGGGACGTCTTCCAGCGTGGCGCGACACTGGGTTGCTTCGCTGCGCTTGCAAAGACGGCGTTCGAGTTGGTGAGGGGACACGGCCGGACAAAGGCAGGCCGGAACGAGAAAGGGCGGCCCGAAGGCCGCCCTCTCCCAACTCAGTCCTGCCGACGGCCTCACTCGGCGGCGGCGGGCGGAAGCTCCTCGACCGGCATCGCGCCGCTCTCGGCCTGCTTCTGCTGCAGGATCATCGCGTCGCGGCGGCGGGCGATGGAGCGGATGTCCGCCACCATCGAGCCCGTGCCCGCCGGGATCAGCGACCCGACGATGACGTTCTCCTTCAGGCCCTCCAGGGTGTCGACCTTGCCGTTGACCGCCGCCTCGGTGAGGACGCGGGTGGTCTCCTGGAACGAGGCCGCCGAGATGAACGACTTGGTCTGCAGCGACGCCTTGGTGATGCCGAGCAGGACCGGAACGCCCTGGATCGGCTTCTTGCCCTCGGCGAGCAGCTTCTCGTTGAAGTCGGTCAGCTCCGTGCGATCGATCTGGTCACCCGAGAGGATGTCCGAGTCGCCGCCGTCGGTCACTTCGACCTTCTGCAGCATCTGACGGACGATCACCTCGATGTGCTTGTCGTTGATCGACACGCCCTGCAGCCGGTAGACCTCCTGGATCTCGTTGACGAGGTAGGCCGCGAGTTCCTCCACGCCCTTGATCGCCAGGATGTCGTGCGGGGCCGGGTTTCCGTCGACGATGTAATCGCCGAGCTCGACCACGTCCCCGTCCTGCAGGTGGATGTGCTTGCCCTTCGGGATCAGGTACTCGACCGCCTCCGAGCCGTCGTGCGGCGTCAGCGTGAGCCGACGCTTGTTCTTGTAGTCGCGGCCGAACGCGATGGTGCCCGACTTCTCGGCGATGATCGCCGCGTCCTTCGGGCGCCTCGCCTCGAACAGCTCCGCCACCCGCGGCAGACCGCCGGTGATGTCGCGGGTCTTGGCCGAGTCGGTCGAGACACGGGCGAGGATGTCGCCAGCCTTGACCGTGGCGCCCGGGTCGAAGCCGATGATGGCGTCGACCGGCAGGAAGTAGCGGGCGTCCGAGCCGCGCGGCAGCTTGAGCGCCTTGCCGTCCCGGTCGACCACGACCATCGCGGGCTTCAGGTCCGAGGTCCGGGCCGAACCGCGCCAGTCGACGACGACGCGCTTGGCGATGCCGGTCGACTCGTCGGTGGTCTCGGTCATGGACTGGCCGTCGACCAGATCCTCGTAGGCCACGATGCCGTCCACCTCGGTGAGGATCGGACGGGTGTAGGGATCCCACTCGGCGATCCGCTGCCCGCGCTTGATCTTGTCACCCTCGTCGACCCGGAGCTTGGCGCCGTACTGCAGGCGGTGGACCGCCCGCTCGACCCCGTCCGACCCGACGATGACGACCGCCACGTTGCGGCCGGTGGCGATCAGATCACCGTCCGTGTTCTTGGCCACGGCGCGGTTGCGGATCTTGATCGTGCCCTCGAAGCTCGACTCGATGAAGGACGAGTCTGCGATCTGGGCCGCACCGCCGATGTGGAAGGTGCGCATCGTGAGCTGCGTGCCCGGCTCGCCGATCGACTGCGCCGCGATGACGCCGACGGCCTCGCCCATGTTGACGGGCGTGCCGCGGGCGAGGTCGCGCCCGTAGCAGGTGGCGCAGACGCCGCTCTTGGTGGCGCAGACCAGCACCGAGCGGATCTTCACCTCCTGGATTCCGGCGGCGTTGATCGCCGGCAGGTGCCGCTCCTCGATGGTCTCGCCGGTCTTGACGATCACCGTGCCGTCCGCGGCCACCAGATCCTCGGCCGTGGCGCGGCCCAGGATGCGGGTGGCGAGCGTCGCCACGACCTGACCGGCATCCACGATGGCGCGCATCTTGATGCCGCTCGTCGTGCCGCAATCCACCTCGCGGATGACCGCGTCCTGCGCCACGTCGACGAGGCGGCGGGTCAGGTAGCCGGAATTGGCGGTCTTCAGGGCGGTGTCGGCCAGGCCCTTACGGGCACCGTGCGTGGAGTTGAAGTACTCCAGAACGTCCAGGCCTTCCTTGAAGTTCGAGATGATCGGGGTCTCGATGATCTCGCCCGACGGCTTGGCCATGAGGCCGCGCATCGCCGCCAGCTGCTTCATCTGAGCAGGCGAGCCGCGGGCGCCGGAGTGGCTCATCATGTAGATCGAGTTGACCTGCTTGTCGGCCCCGTGCTCGTCCTTCTGGACGGCCGAGATCCGGCCCATCATCTCGGCGGCCAGCTTGTCCGAGCACTTGGCCCAGGCATCGACAACCTTGTTGTACTTCTCACCCTGGGTGATCAGGCCGTCGTTGTACTGCTGCTCGTAATCCTTCACGAGCGCGCGGGTCGTGTCGACGATCGACCACTTGTTCTCCGGCACGACCATGTCGTCCTTGCCGAACGAGATGCCGGCCTTGAACGCGTGGTTGAAGCCGAGCGCCATGATCCGGTCGCAGAAGATCACCGACTCCTTCTGACCGCAGTGGCGGTAGACGGTGTCGATCATCGCCGAGATCTCCTTCTTGGTCATCAGCTTGTTGACGACGTCGAAGGGCACCTTGGCGTGCTTCGGCAGGGCGCCGGAGAGGATCACGCGGCCGGGGGTGGTCTCGTAGGTCTTGGTCAGGGGCTCGCCGTCCGGGCCGATGCCGGTCCAGCGCCACTTGATCTTCGAGTGCAGCGACACCGCCTTGGCGGCGAGAGCGTGCTCCAGCTCGCCCATGTCGCCGTAGACGCCCTGCATCGGGTTCTTGGTGTTGCCCGGCTTGAACTCGCCCGGCGCGCCCTCGGCCACGATCGACAGGTAGTAGAGGCCGAGAACGATGTCCTGCGACGGCACGATGATCGGCTGACCGTTGGCCGGGTGCAGGATGTTGTTCGTCGACATCATGAGGACGCGCGCTTCCAGCTGCGCCTCGAGCGACAGCGGGACGTGCACGGCCATCTGGTCGCCGTCGAAGTCGGCGTTGAACGCGGCGCAGACCAGCGGGTGCAGCTGGATCGCCTTGCCCTCGATCAGCTTCGGCTCGAAGGCCTGGATGCCGAGGCGGTGCAGCGTCGGCGCGCGGTTCAGCATCACCGGGTGCTCGCGGATCACCTCATCGAGGATGTCCCAGACCTCCGGCTTCTCCTTCTCCACGAGCTTCTTGGCCTGCTTGACGGTGGCCGAGAAGCCCTTGGCGTCGAGGCGCGCGTAGATGAACGGCTTGAACAGCTCCAGCGCCATCTTCTTGGGCAGGCCGCACTGGTGCAGCTTCAGCTCCGGACCGACCACGATGACCGAGCGGCCCGAGTAGTCGACGCGCTTGCCGAGCAGGTTCTGGCGGAACCGGCCCTGCTTGCCTTTCAGCATGTCGGCGAGCGACTTCAGCGGGCGCTTGTTGGCACCCGTGATGACGCGGCCGCGGCGGCCGTTGTCGAACAGGGCGTCGACGGCCTCCTGCAGCATCCGCTTCTCGTTGCGGATGATGATGTCGGGCGCGCGCAGCTCGATCAGCCGCTTCAAGCGGTTGTTGCGGTTGATGACGCGGCGGTACAGGTCGTTCAGGTCGGAGGTCGCGAAGCGGCCGCCGTCCAGCGGGACCAGCGGGCGCAGGTCCGGCGGGATCACCGGCACGACCGTGAGGATCATCCATTCCGGCTTGTTGCCGGACATCTGGAAGGCCTCGATGATCTTGAGCCGCTTCAGGAGCTTCTTGGGCTTCAGCTCCGAGGTGGTGACGGCGATCTCCTCGCGCAGATCGTTGGCGATCTTGTCGAGGTCCAGCTCCTGCAGGATGCGCCGGATGGCCTCGGCGCCGATCATGGCGGTGAACGAGTCCTCGCCGTACTCCTCCTGCGCGCGCAGGTACTCCTCCTCCGACAGGAGCTGACGCTCCTTCAGGGGGGTGAGGCCCGGCTCGATGACGCAGTACGACTCGAAGTACAGGATCCGCTCGAGGTCCTTGAGCGCCATGTCGAGCAGCAGGCCGATGCGCGACGGCAGCGACTTCAGGAACCAGATATGCGCGACGGGGGCGGCCAGCTCGATGTGGCCCATGCGGTCGCGCCGGACACGCGCGAGGGTGACCTCGACGCCGCACTTCTCGCAGATGACGCCCTTGTACTTCATGCGCTTGTACTTGCCGCACAAGCACTCGTAGTCCTTGATCGGCCCGAAGATGCGCGCACAGAACAGGCCGTCGCGCTCGGGCTTGAAGGTCCGGTAGTTGATGGTCTCGGGCTTCTTGATCTCACCGTACGACCAGGAGAGGATCTTCTCCGGGGACGAGATCGAGATCTTGATCTGATCGAAGCTGACCGGCTGGGCCTGCTGGTTGAAAAGGTTCATGACCTCTTGGTTCATGATCCGCTCCTTGTTGACGCCGGCAGCCCCGCGCCGGGCCACCGCGTCCTGAAAAAGATCCGGCGCCGCGCCCCGCGCGGGCGCTGCTCACCGTCGTCGAACCCCGGAAGGCCCCTCCCCTTCCCGCTCGACCGTGGCGGCGGGCAACCGCCGCCACGGGAGGTGTGGTCTCTCTTACTCGGCCGCGTCCGCCGGCGGCTCCAGCTGGTCGTTGGCCGCCTTCTTGGAGGAGGTGAGCTCGACGTTGAGGCCGAGCGAGCGCATCTCCTTGACGAGCACGTTGAACGACTCGGGGATGCCGGCCTCGAAGGTGTCGTCGCCGCGGACGATCGCCTCGTAGACCTTGGTGCGGCCGGCCACGTCGTCCGACTTCACCGTCAGCATCTCCTGCAGCGTGTAGGCCGCGCCGTAGGCCTCCAGCGCCCAGACCTCCATCTCGCCGAAGCGCTGGCCGCCGAACTGCGCCTTGCCGCCCAGCGGCTGCTGGGTGACGAGCGAGTAGGGGCCGATCGAGCGCGCGTGGATCTTGTCGTCCACGAGGTGGTGCAGCTTCAGCATGTAGATGTAGCCCATCGTCACCTTGCGGTCGAAGGGCTCGCCGGTCCGCCCGTCGTAGAGCGTCGACTGCGCCGAGCGGTCGAGACCGGCCATCTCCAGCATCTGCTCGATGTCGGCCTCCTTGGCGCCGTTGAAGACCGGCGTGGCCATCGGCACGCCGCGGCGGACGTTGTTGCCGGCCTCGGCCAGCTCCTCGTCCGTCAGGCCGTCGAGCTCGCCGGGGGAGTAGATCGCCTTCATCTCCTCCCGCAGCGGCGCGATGTCCTGCGACTTCAGATAGGCATCCACCGCCTTCGACACCTTGCGACCCAGGCCCGCAGCCGCCCAGCCGAGGTGCGTCTCCAGGATCTGGCCGACGTTCATGCGCGAGGGCACGCCCAGCGGGTTGAGCACGATGTCGGCATGCGTCCCGTCCTCCAGGAACGGCATGTCCTCGATCGGCACGATCCGCGACACGACACCCTTGTTGCCGTGACGGCCGGCCATCTTGTCGCCCGGCTGGATCTTGCGCTTCACCGCCACGAAGACCTTGACCATCTTCATGACGCCGGGGGGCAGCTCGTCACCGCGCTGCAGCTTCTCGACCTTGTCGAGGAAGCGCTGCTCGAGGCGCTTCTTCGACTCGTCGTACTGCTTCTGCATCGCCTCCATCTCGGTCATGAGACGGTCGTCGATGACGGCGAACTGCCACCACTGCGAGCGCGGGTAGTCGTTGATCAGCTCGCGGGTGAGCGTGGTGTCCTTGCGGAAGCCCTTCGGACCGGCCACCGGCGCCTGGCCGATCAGCACGTCCGCGAGGCGGGCGTAGGTGTTGCGGTCGAGGATCGCCTGCTCGTCGTCGCGGTCCTTGGCGAGCCGCTCGATCTCCTCGCGCTCGATCGCCTGGGCGCGCTCGTCCTTGTCGACGCCGTGGCGGTTGAACACGCGGACTTCCACGATGGTCCCGGTGACGCCCGGCGGCACCCGCAGCGAGGTGTCGCGCACGTCCGAGGCCTTCTCGCCGAAGATGGCGCGGAGCAGCTTCTCCTCCGGCGTCATCGGGCTCTCGCCCTTCGGGGTGATCTTGCCGACGAGGATGTCGCCGGCGTTCACCTCGGCACCGATGTAGACGATGCCGGCCTCGTCGAGGTTCTTGAGCGCTTCCTCGGAGACGTTCGGGATGTCGCGGGTGATCTCCTCCGGCCCGAGCTTGGTGTCGCGGGCCATCACCTCGAACTCCTCGATGTGGATCGAGGTGAACACGTCATCCTTCACGATCCGCTCGGAGAGCAGGATCGAGTCCTCGAAGTTGTAGCCGTTCCACGGCATGAACGCGACGAGCACGTTCCGGCCGAGCGCCAGCTCGCCGAACTCGGTCGAGGGACCGTCGGCGATGATCTCGCCCTTCTTGACGAACTCGCCGACGCGGACCAGCGGCTTCTGCGTGATGCAGGTCGACTGGTTGGAGCGCTGGAACTTCTGCAGCCGGTAGATGTCGACGCCCGGCTTGTTGGCGTCGGCCTCCTCGGTGGCGCGGATGACGATGCGGGTGGCGTCCACCTGGTCCACGATGCCGGCCCGGCGGGCCGCGATGGCGGCGCCGGAATCCCGGGCGACCACCGCCTCCATGCCGGTGCCCACGAACGGGGCGTCGGCGCGGACGAGCGGCACCGCCTGGCGCTGCATGTTCGAGCCCATCAGCGCGCGGTTGGCGTCGTCGTTCTCGAGGAACGGGATCAGCGCCGCGGCCACCGAGACGAGCTGCTTCGGCGACACGTCCATGAGGTCGACGCGCTCAGGACCGACGACGATCACCTCGCCGGCCCGGCGGCAGACCACGAGGTCCTCCGTGAGCTTGCGGGCCTCGTCCATCTGGGCGTTCGCCTGGGCGACGTAGTACTTCGCCTCCTCCATGGCCGAGAGGTAGGCGACCTCGTCGGTGACCACGCCGTCGCGCACGCGGCGGAACGGGGTCTCGATGAAGCCGTACTTGTTCACCCGCGCGAAGGTGGCGAGCGAGTTGATCAGGCCGATGTTCGGGCCTTCCGGCGTCTCGATCGGGCAGATGCGGCCGTAATGGGTCGGGTGCACGTCGCGCACCTCGAAGCCGGCGCGCTCGCGGGTCAGACCGCCCGGGCCCAGCGCCGAGAGGCGGCGCTTGTGCGTCACCTCGGAGAGCGGGTTGGTCTGGTCCATGAACTGCGACAGCTGCGACGAGCCGAAGAACTCGCGCACGGCCGCGGCCGCGGGCTTCGCGTTGATCAGGTCCTGCGGCATGACCGTGTCGATGTCGACCTGGCTCATGCGCTCGCGGATGGCGCGCTCCATGCGCAGGAGGCCCAGGCGGTACTGGTTCTCCATGAGCTCGCCCACCGAGCGGACGCGGCGGTTGCCGAGGTGGTCGATGTCGTCGACCTCGCCCTTGCCGTCGCGCAGCTCCACGAGCGCCTTGACCACCGCCAGCATGTCCTCCTTGCGGAGGGTGCGCACGGTGTCGGCGGCGTCGAGGTCGAGGCGCATGTTCATCTTCACGCGGCCGACCGCCGAGAGGTCGTAGCGCTCGGAATCGAAGAACAGCGAGTGGAACATCGCCTCGGCGGTCTCGAGGGTCGGCGGCTCGCCCGGGCGCATGACCCGGTAGATGTCGAACAGCGCGCCCTCGCGGTTGGAGTTCTTGTCCACCGCCAGCGTGTTGCGGATGTAGGGGCCGATGTTGACGTGGTCGATGTCGAGCACCGGCAGCTCGGTGATCCCGACCTCCTCCAGGCTCTTCAGGAGCTTGTCGGTGACCTCCTCGCCGGCCTCGGCCCAGATCTCGCCGGTCTGCACGTTGACGAGGTCCTCGGCGACGTACTGGCCGACGAGATCCTCGTCGGTCGCCTTGAGGAACTTGGTGCCCTTCTCGGTGATCTGGCGGGCGTTGCGGGCGTTCAGCTTCTTGCCGGCCTCGAGCACGACCTCGCCGGAATCGGCGTCGATCAGGTCGACGGTCGCCTTCATGCCCTTCATGCGCTCGGCGTCGAACGGCACGCGCCAGTCGGCGCCGTCCCGGTCGTAGACGACCTTGTTGTAGAAGGTCGACAGGATCTCCTCGCCGTCGAGACCCAGGGCGTAGAGCAGCGACGTCGCCGGCAGCTTGCGCTTCCGGTCGATGCGGACATGCACGATGTCCTTGGCGTCGAACTCGACGTCGAGCCAGGAGCCCCGGTACGGGATGATGCGGGCGGCGAACAGGAGCTTGCCCGAGGAGTGGGTCTTGCCCTTGTCGTGGTCGAAGAACACGCCCGGCGAGCGGTGCATCTGCGAGACGATGACGCGCTCGGTACCGTTGACGATGAAGGTGCCGTTCTCCGTCATCAGGGGCATGTCGCCCATGTAGACGTCCTGCTCCTTGATGTCCTTGACGGACTTCGCCTGGGTGTCCGGATCGACATCGAACACGATGAGGCGCAGCGTGACCTTCAGCGGGGCCGCGAAGGTGATGCCGCGCTGGCGGCACTCGTCCACGTCGTATTTCGGGGCCTCGAAGGTGTAGCGCACGAACTCGAGCAGCGCCGTGGAGGCGAAGTCGGAGATCGGGAACACCGACTTGAACACGCTCTGCAGCCCCTCGTCGGCGCGCCCGCCCTCGGGCTCGTCGACCATCAGGAACTGGTCGTAGGACGCCTTCTGAACCTCGATGAGGTTCGGCATCTCGGCAACTTCCTTGATCTTGCCGAAGAACTTCCGAATGCGCTTGCGACCGACCAGCGTGTTGGCCATGTGACCTCGCTCCTACCCGCGTGCCTCGCGCCCGGGGAAGCGTTCCCGAAAGGGACCTCCCGCACCGGGCCGTGACGCGCGCCCCGCCGAGCCGCGCCACCGAACCGAATCTCTTGCCGGTCCCGTTCCAGGACCATCCGCCGAAGCGGCCTAAAGCCCGCGGGCGCTGACCCGCGGGCTCCGGTCACGACAGGCTCGCGCGGAGCCTTCGTGGGGTGATGGGCCGGGACCGGCCCATCGTCGACTTACTTGAGCTCGACCTTGGCGCCGGCCTTCTCGAGCTGGGCCTTGAGCTTCTCGGCCTCGTCCTTGGCGACGCCTTCCTTGATCGGCTTCGGCGCGCCCTCGACCAGGTCCTTGGCCTCCTTGAGGCCGAGGCCGGTGATCGCGCGGACCTCCTTGATGACCTCGATCTTCTTGTCGCCGGCGGAGGCGAGGACGACCGTGAACTCGGTCTGCTCCTCGGCGGCGGCGGCAGCGCCACCGGCGGCCGGGCCGGCGGCCACGGCGACGGCAGCGGCGGCCGAGACGCCCCACTTCTCCTCGAGCATCTTGGCCAGGTCAGCGGCCTCGAGCACGGTCAGCGAGGACAGGTCGTCGACGAGCTTGGCGAGATCAGCCATTTTGAATTCCTCTCAGATATCGGTTTGAACGGATGGATTTTGAAGGGCCTCAGGCGGCCTCGTCCTTGTTGGCATAGGCCCCGAACACGCGGGCGAGCTTCGCCGCCGGCGCGTTGACGACCTGAGCGATCTTGGTCGCGGGCGCCTGCACGAGGCCCACGATCTTGGCGCGCAGTTCGTCGAGGGACGGGAGCGAGGCGAGCGCCTTCACGCCGTCCGGGTTCAGGGCAGTCTTCCCCATCGCGCCGCCGAGGATCACGAGCTTGTCGTTGACCTTGGCGAAATCGACCGCGACCTTCGCGGCAGCGACCGGATCGCCGGAATAGGCGAGCAGGGTCGGGCCCTTCAGGAGCGGCTTGATGGAGGCGACGTCCGTGCCATCGAGTGCGATGCCGGCGAGGCTGTTCTTGGCGACCTTCACGGTGGCGCCGGCCTGCTTCATCTGCGCGCGCAGCTTCTGCATGTCGGCGACCGTGAGGCCCTTGTAGTGGGCCACGACGACGACGGCGCTCTGATTGAACACGCCGTTGAGCGTCGAGACGAGATCAGCTTTAGCTGTCCGGTCCACTGGGCTCTCTCCGGTTGGCGGAACCCGGTCTCGGGTCCGCCGGTTGCACATGCCGCCCGGACGTGGTCTCGGCCTTCAGGAAGACCGGGAACGTCCGAACGACGCTTCGCGGCCCTGTCCCCGCGCGTGCCCCTTCGGGCCGCCTCGGGCGAGTTGGTTCAAACCGACACCCCTCCACGGCCGGGGCCGAGGCGAGGCTTTTCGAATTCGGTCTTCCCCGTCTGTGCAGGCTGGCGGATTAAGCCGGCGAACCGGCACCTGCAGTCTCGGACAGGACATGGCCGGACAAGGCTCCGCGGGGCTCGTCGCCCCTGGGATCCTTCCGGCCAGTGCCACCCGGTTGCCCGGGCGACATTTCGAGCGGAAACCGGCCGATCGGCCGCTCTCCTTCCGTGAGGATGAAATGCGTGAGGCGCGGTGTATAGAGCCTAGCAAGCCACCTGCCAAGGGCCGGAGCGCGACTTTTCCGCCGCAGGCAAGGACTTGCGCGGGTACCCTGCCGCTGCTGCATCGCTCGGGGCCCTTCCCGGGATCCCCGGCTAGGCCGCCTCGCGCTCCGGCACCAGCTTGCGCCGCGCGGTCTCCCACCAGCTGCGGTCGCGGGCGGCCTTCGCCTCCGCGGCCTTCGCGGCGTAGAACGAGGCGTTGTGCTCGCCGCGCAGGGCCTCGCGGGTGAAGCGGATCAGGTGGTGGGCCACGAAGCCCATGTTGAACACCGCCTCGATCTGCCCGCGCTTCAGCGCGTAGCCGGCCGCGCTCCAGAACGGCCTGCGGTAGTCGGAGAAGATCCCGACGCGGGTGATGATGTTGAAGCCCAGGATGAGGCCGCGGCGCAGGTTGGTGAACGTGAGCTTGCCGGCCGTCGGCGTGGTGATGCGGTTCGGGTAGGTCACCGCGCACTGGTGCTTGAAGCGCTCGAAGATCTTCTCCGGCTCGTAGGCGTGCGCGATCGCCCGGCGCCAGCTGCTCACCACCGAATCGTGGGGGCGCTTGAACAGGACGTTCGACTCGAGGCTGGCGTCGTGGAGGAGCCGGCCCTCGCGCTCCAGCCGGTCCCAGAGCGGGGTCTTGGGCAGGGCCTGGAGCAGGTTGATGGTCAGGACCGGGATCGCCGAGCGGTCGATGAAGTCGATCAGGTTCTGCTCGGATTTGTCGGTGTCGCTGTCGAGGCCCAGGATGATGCCGGAGGTCACCTCGAGCCCGTAGGAATTGAGGGTCTCGATCGCCTCGTACATCGGCACGGCGGCGTTGTGGGTCTTGTCGATGCCCTTGAGGGCGTCCGCCTCCGGGGTCTCGATCCCGACGAACACCGTCATGAAGTTGGCCTGCCGCATCAGCTCCAGGATCTCGGGCTGCTTGGCCATGTTCAGCGTCGCCTCGCAGGCGAACTGGAGCGGGTAGTTGTTCCGCTTCTGCCATTCCACGAGGTGCGGCAGCATCTCGCGGGTCGCCTTGCGATTGCCGATGAAGTTGTCGTCGACGAAGTAGACCACCGCCGGGTGGCCCGGCTGGCTGACGATGGCGTCGAGCTCGGCGCACATCTGCTCCGGGCTCTTCAGGCGCGGCTGGCGGCCGTAGAGCTGCGGGATGTCGCAGAACTCGCAGCGGTAGGGGCAGCCCGAGGAGAATTGCAGGGAGCCGATCAGGTAGCGCTTGAGCGGCGCCGCCTCGTAGGCCGGAGCCGGGAAGTCCGCGAGCGGGAGGCGATCCTTGGTCTCCAGCACCACCTGGGCGGGCGGCGGCGTGAGGTCCGCGTCGAGGCGAGCGACGAGCTGGTCGGTGGCGTCGCCGATCTCGCCGATATGGAGGTAGTCGAAGTCGCCGTACTTCTCCGGCGCGCCCGAGACCGAGGGGCCGCCCAGCACCGTCACCTTCCCGGCCGCGCGGGCGCGGTCGCGGATATCGTGGATCTGCGGCTCCTGGATGTGCATCCCGGAGACGAAGACCGCGTCGGCCCAGGCGAAGTCGGCCGGGCCCGCGCGGCGGATATTCTCATCGATGAACCGGCATTCCCAAGCCTCCGGCATGTAGGCCGCGATCAGCAGCAACCCCTGCGGCGGCATGAACGCCTTCACCCCGCCCATCAGCGGGTAGGCGTGGGAGAATGTCCCGAAGGACGGCGTGTAGGCGGGAAAGACGCACAGGATGCGTCGCTTGGAGGTGACCGTCAGGGTGCATCGCATGCCGGACTATCTAGCACAGCCGCGGCCGTTGGCGCCCCCCTCGGCGGTTAAGAATGGCGTGAGGGACGCAGGTTCGGGCCGGCCCATCGCGGCTTGTCTTCCTGTCGCGTCACCGACCGTATTCCGCGCCTGCCTCAAGCCCTGGACAGGCCTGCGTCGGAGACAGGTCCGAGACAGGGACGAGCACCGATCCCGCGAACGCAGAGCGCCCGGCCGTTCCCGGCCGGGCGCTCCGCAGCGTCGACGATTCGTCCCGCCTCAGGCGGTCAGAACCGTGTTCGGCTCGACCTTCACGCCAGGGCCCATCGTCGAGGTGACGGCGATGCGCTGGACGTAGGTGCCCTTGGCGCCCGCGGGCTTCGCCTTGGCGACGGCGTCCGCGAAGGCCTTGATGTTCTCGACGAGCTTGTCGGCGTCGAACGAGACCTTGCCGACGCCGGCATGGACGATGCCGGCCTTCTCGACGCGGAACTCGACCGAGCCGCCCTTGGCGCCGGCGACGGCGCCCTTCACGTCCATGGTGACGGTGCCGACCTTCGGGTTCGGCATCAGGCCGCGCGGGCCCAGCACCTTACCGAGACGGCCGACCAGCGGCATCATGTCGGGGGTCGCGATGCAGCGATCGAACTCGATCTTGCCACTCTGCACGATCTCGAGGAGATCCTCGGCGCCGACGATGTCGGCACCGGCGGCCTTGGCGTCGTCCGCCTTGGCGCCGCGGGCGAAGACCGCCACGCGCACCGTCCGGCCGGAGCCGTTCGGCAGGTTGCAGACGCCGCGGACCATCTGGTCGGCGTGGCGGGGATCGACGCCGAGATTCATCGAGACCTCGACGGTCTCGTCGAACTTCGCGGTCGCCCGCTCCTTGACCAGCTTGATCGCCTCGTCGAGCGCGTAGAGCTTGGTCGCCTCGATGCCCTCGCGGGCGGCGCGGATGCGCTTGCCTTCCTTAGCCATGCTGCCCTCCCTTACGCGACGACTTCGAGGCCCATGGCCCGCGCGGAGCCACGGATCATCGCGACGGCCGACTCGACCGTGTCGCAGTTGAGGTCGGGCATCTTCTTCTCGGCGATCTCGCGGAGCTGCGCCTCGGTGATCTTGCCGACGGTCGGGCCCTTGCCCGGGGTCTTGGAGCCGGAGGCCGGCTTCTTGCCGAGCTTCAGGCCGACGGCCTTCTTCAGGAAGAAGGTGACCGGGGGCTGCTTCATCTCGAAGGTGAAGGAGCGGTCCTGATACGCGGTGATGATCACCGGGATCGGGGTGCCCTTCTCCATCTGCGCGGTCTTCGCGTTGAAGGCCTTGCAGAATTCCATGATGTTGAGGCCGCGCTGACCGAGCGCGGGGCCGATCGGCGGCGACGGGTTGGCGGCGCCGGCCGGGACCTGAAGCTTCACGTAGCCCGTGATCTTCTTCGCCATGGGACTGCTCCCAATGAAAATCCGCCCCCGTGCGGCCTGAAGCGCGGCGGGTCGGACGGTTGCAGGTCGCGGTGCGAGCCGTGGATCCCGGAGGCGAAGCCGGGCGGTTCTCCCGCGGATGGTGCCGCGCCCTCAGCGGAACGCGGCAGTTTCGCGGCCCCCGCACCCGGTGGGGATGCGGCGACCGGAACCGACGGGCGGCCGCAGGGCCGCCGCGATCGGGGGCTCAGGCCTTCTCGACCTGGGCGTATTCGAGCTCGACCGGCGTGGCGCGGCCGAAGATCGACACGGCCACCTTGAGGCGGGAGCGGGCGTCGTCGATCTCCTCGACGGTGCCGTTGAAGCTGGCGAACGGGCCGTCGGCGACCCGGACGGTCTCGCCGATCTCGAAGGAGATCGAGGGCTTCGGCCGGTCGACGCCCTCGGCGACCTGGCCCTTGATCCGCTCGGCCTCGGCGTCCGGGATCGGCACCGGCTTCGACTTGTCGGCCCCGAGGAAGCCCGTGACCTTCGGGGTGTTCTTGATCAGGTGGTAGACCTCGTCGGTGAGGTCGCACTTCACCAGCACGTAGCCGGGGAAGAACTTGCGCTCGGCATCGACCTTCCGGCCGCGGCGGACCTCCACGACCTTCTCGGTCGGGACCATCACCTCGTCGAACAGCTCGGTCAGCCCGCGCTGGGCCGCCTGGTCCTTGATGGACTGGGCGACCTTGTTCTCGAAGTTCGAGTAGGCGTGGACGATGTACCAGCGCTTCGACACGGTTCCGTTCAACTCCGACAAGTCCCCGGGGTCACCCCCGATCGGCGGCGAGCCGCCCCCAGACGCCCAGGATCTCTCAGACGCCCAGGATCAGGCCGACCAAGAAGCGCAGGGCCTGATCCACGACCGTGAAGAACAGGCTCGCGGCGACGACCATCACGAACACCATGATGGTCGTGATCGTGGTCTCCCGGCGGGTCGGCCACGTGACCTTGCGGGCCTCGTCGCGCACCTGGGCGAAGAACTCGCCCGGCGTGGCGCGCTTCTGCGGCGCGCGGGCGGGGGTCGCGGGCCGGGCGGGCGGCGGATTCGCGGGACCGCGGGCCGCGCCGCGCACCAGGTCCACCTTCTTGGTCGCTTCGTTCGATGCCATGGCGCCAGTGTCTGTGCGTGTTCGGCCCCGAGGCAGAGACCGCATCCGGGAATGCGAATGTCGGCGCCGAGGACCCGGATGGGCCCGCACCGACGGTCGCTTCAGATCTCGGATTGCGCCCGCTCTAGCGCAACTCCCCCGGCTTGTCGACCGGGCCGCCGCGCGGGATCGGGCTGAATGTCTGGCAGGAGTGGAGGGACTCGAACCCGCAACCTCCGGTTTTGGAGACCGGCGCTCTGACCAGTTGAGCTACACTCCTAGCGCACCGCCCAATGCCCCATCACGGCGCGGCTTGCAAGGGGTCGCTTGCGGGAAGCGGGCGGGAAGCGGCGCCGACGGGACCCCGCCCGCCCGAAACGGAAACGCCGGCCCCCGTCGAGACGGGAGCCGGCGTCGGAGAGGCGGGGCGGCGCGCGGCGCCGCCCCGGATCGGTTGTCAGTCGTTGATGGCGGCGACGACGCCGGCGCCGACGGTGCGGCCGCCCTCGCGGATGGCGAAGCGCAGCTTCTCCTCCATGGCCACCGGCACGATCAGCGCCACGTCCATGGTCACGTTGTCGCCCGGCATCACCATCTCGGTGCCCTCCGGCAGCGTGCAGATCC
>NZ_JBKFAK010000219.1:0-297 GCF_053345595.1 Methylobacterium sp. D54C | reverse complement strand
AGCGCGCCCGGCCCTTCGACCTCGCCCGGGCCCCGCTCCTGCGCCTCGTCCTGGTCCGCACCGGACCGGACCGCCACCACCTCGTGCTCACCGTCCACCACCTGATCCTCGACGGATGGAGCACCGCACGCCTCGTCGCCGAGGTGCTCGCCCGCTACCGCGGAGAGGAGCCCGAGCCCGTCACAGGACGCTTCGCCGACTACCTCGCCTGGCTCGCCCGCCAGCCGCGGGCCGCCGCCGAGCGCTTCTGGCAGGACGCCCTCGCCGGCCTCGACGCCCCCACCCGCCTCGCCGACA
>NZ_JBKFAK010000218.1:0-298 GCF_053345595.1 Methylobacterium sp. D54C | reverse complement strand
AGAGGATCCGCCGCCGCCGGCGGGGGGGGCGTCGTTCCGGCGGGCGGGACGCGTTGGCCGGCGCGCCCGCGCGCGCTTAGACCTCCCGGCAGATCCGCCGGTCCCGCGCCCCCCCGCCGTGCACGGCCCGGGGCGCCCCTCGCACCCGCGGCGGGATGTCCGCGAAAGGCTGCTCGGTACCCGATGCTCACCCCCTCCTCCGCCCGGTTCGACGTCGCGGTCGTCGGCGGCGGCCATGCCGGCGCCGAGGCCACCGCCGCCGCGGCGCGCTGCGGCGCGCGCACCGCGCTGGTCACCC
>NZ_JBKFAK010000217.1:0-298 GCF_053345595.1 Methylobacterium sp. D54C | reverse complement strand
GACGGCGAGATCCGCCAGAAGGGCGACCTCGGCGACATGATCTGGTCCGTCGCCGAGCAGATCGCCTACCTGTCGAGCTACTTCGCCCTGCAGCCCGGCGACCTGATCTTCACCGGCACACCCTCCCGCGGCGGCCCGGTCCAGCGCGGCCAGCGCATGGTCGCGGCGACCGACGGTCTCGGCGCCATCACCCTCGACGTCGTCTGAGCCGCGCGGCCGCATGCTCCTCGATCGGCCGCTGCTGCGGCGCCTGTTCCACCTCGGGGCGCACGCGTCCCGGGGCATGACCCTCGGCGTG
>NZ_JBKFAK010000216.1:0-298 GCF_053345595.1 Methylobacterium sp. D54C | reverse complement strand
CCCGCCCCGTCGTCGGGGCGCGCCCCACGCTCAGCCGGCCGGGGGCGCCTCCGGGGTTACCTCCAGGGGCACTTCCAGGCGGAAGCAGGCGCCCTTCTCTCGGGCCGGGATCGTCAGGCTGCCGCCCAGCTGGCGCGTGAGGCTGCCGACCACCCGCATGCCCAGGCTCTTCGAGCTGCGCCCGATCTCGAACCCCGCCGGAAGGCCGATCCCGTCGCCGGCAACCTCGACCACGAGCCCCTCCGGCCGCCGCTCGGCGCGGACCCGGATCTCGCCGCCCGCCGGGTGCGTCTCGGTC
>NZ_JBKFAK010000215.1:0-298 GCF_053345595.1 Methylobacterium sp. D54C | reverse complement strand
TGCGCGTGGCCGAGGTCGCCGCGCTCAGGATCGGCGATATCGACTCGGCCCGCATGATCCTGCGGATCGAATGCGGCAAGGCCGGCCGCGACCGCAATGCCATGCTGTCGGCCGATCTCCTGGGCCTGCTGCGGCGCTGGTGGAGCGAGGGCCACCGGCAGGGTGTCCTGCAGCGCCAGGGCTGGCTGTTCCCCGGCCAGGACTGGGCACGGCCGATCAGCACACGCCAGCTCCACCGCGTCGTCGTCGAGGCGGCGCGCGCGGCCGGGATCCCCAAGCGGGTCGGTCCCCATACCCT
>NZ_JBKFAK010000214.1:0-298 GCF_053345595.1 Methylobacterium sp. D54C | reverse complement strand
CGGGCCGGCTACTCTCAGCCGAAGGAGCCGAAGCCGGAATCGGTCTGGCTGGCGGGCCGCGGAGTCGGCGGCGCGGGCGGGGTGAGGTCGGTCGGGTCGAAGGCGGCGGGCTCTCCCGTGACGGGGTGGGCAGGCGCGCTCGGAATCCGGGGCTCTTCGGCCTCGGGCGTCTCGGGCAGGGCGACGGTCTCGATCCCTCGTGACATCGCGATCCTTCTCAAGGCGGGGCCGGATCGGCTCCGTACTGCAATGCAGCAAGAATCTGACGGTTGAACGACATCGTCAAGGGTCCGCCCTT
>NZ_JBKFAK010000213.1:0-299 GCF_053345595.1 Methylobacterium sp. D54C | reverse complement strand
CGACGCGGCCGCCGCCGCCGAGCGCAAGCGCACCATGGTCGAGCTCGACGACGGCTTCGAGCGCCCCGTCGGCGGCATCGTCGGCCTGGTCTCGTCCTCGGCCACCGAGCTCCAGGCCACCGCCCAGCAGATGACCGCCACCGCCCAGGAGACCGCACCCCAGTCGACCACCGTGGCCGCGGCCGCCGAGGAGGCGTCGACCAACGCCAACACGGTGGCTGCCGCCGCCGAGGAGCTCGGCTCCTCCGTCCAGGAGATCGGCCGGCAGGTGACCGGCTCGGCCCACCTCGCCCAGGCCG
>NZ_JBKFAK010000212.1:0-299 GCF_053345595.1 Methylobacterium sp. D54C | reverse complement strand
GGGGCGCGCCCGGTCGGCACGCGCGACAGGGGTATCCGTTGGAGGATCGGGAAACAATCTCACGGTGTGGGCGCGGCCGGTCGAGGCGGGCTCCGCGACGATGCGGATGACATCGGGGGCCAGGTGCCGGTGCGGGGAGCGGGCATCTCAGCCCCAGCCGAGATACGCGACGATCAGGCTGAGGGCGGCGAGGTGGAGCGGCGAGAGGGCGGTCAGCATGGTCTCGCTCCTCACGGCAGGTAGAGACCGCGGCCGCAGCGGCGCGCGCGCCGGGCCTCGAAGTAGCCGGTGTAGCGATT
>NZ_JBKFAK010000211.1:0-299 GCF_053345595.1 Methylobacterium sp. D54C | reverse complement strand
AGGCGTCCCGGCTCCTGCCGGAAGTCCAGCCCGATGAGCGGCCGGCCGATCAGGTGGGTGAGCCACGTGCCGACCACCGCGTAGGCGATCACCAGCCAGACCAGGAAGCCCGGGATCACCGTGTCGGTGGACGGCACGACGAAGTCGCGCGACAGGGTCCAGAGGATCACGATGAACGAGACGAGCTGCGCGGCCTGGCTGAGGAGCCGGATCGACAGCGTCGTGGTCTGCTCGATGAAGCTGTTGACGTCGGCCTGGATGCGCTGGTCCGGGTTGTCCGCCTCCTCGTCGGTGAACGG
>NZ_JBKFAK010000210.1:0-299 GCF_053345595.1 Methylobacterium sp. D54C | reverse complement strand
GTGGCCACGTCCGCCGACAGGGACGCGGCCGCCTCGGGGGCGACGAGGCCGGAGCGGCCGGCGTAGATCCGCACGGTCCCGGCGAGGTGCGACCCGGCCCATCCGGCGAGCGCCGCGGCGCCGTCGCGCCGGTCGGCGAAGCAGTCGGTCAGCTCGCCCGTCATGGTCACGGCGTGCAGGGCCGCGCCGCGGGCCCAGCCGGGGGCGGCCTCCAGCGCCCGGTCGAGGGCCGGCAGGCCCTGCCAGAGCGGGCACGGCACCTGGGCGGCGGCCGCGACCCGGCCGCCCTCGACCAGGGC
>NZ_JBKFAK010000021.1:0-91943 GCF_053345595.1 Methylobacterium sp. D54C | reverse complement strand
AACGCCGGACCGTCCCCTCCGGCTCAAGTCTACGGTCAAGTCGAGACACAAAACGATCCTCTCGTGCGGATCGTCAAATTGCCCGGTCAGATCGCCCCACAGAAGATGGGGTCGGAACATCGCTTACCACACGCCTTTGGTCGATGGGGTCCAGGGGAGAGCGAAGTCTCCTCCTGGTCGTGGTCCAGCGGCGAAGCGCTTGGTCTGGGTGGGTTTCGGGAGGGGCAGGAACGCCTCCTCCTGAACGGATGAAACGGCGGCGTTTCTGTGGTGCGATGAGGCTCGATGCCGATGGAGCGCCACTGCGTGGGGGATGCAACGGGGGCGCGCAGCGGCTCCCTTGCCAAGATTGCGGTGTATTACACCGCACATCTTGCACGTCGCGCTAAACCGCCCTCCTCGTCGGTTGGAACGTCGCTCTGCCAACTCCTGCCGCTGTTCATGACCCGCAGGATGATGAACCGCTCATGCTCAAGCCTGAAGGCGAACATCAAGCCTTATGGTGCCATTCTCCACTGCCAAGTCGAACCCGCTCTGATGCCGCTCGATCCCTTCGCGGTAACCATGCCAACCACGGGCGATGCCATTGGCACGATACAGTCATATAGGCTGTCAAGGTCGTCACTTGCTTTCGGGGCAACAATAATCGGGCAACGCTTTGGATTTCACCGGAACGTGCTGGAAGCCCTCTTTCGTTCGCTTGCAACGAATGCCAAGATCTAAAATCATCGTGTGTGTATAATGACGCTCGAAACAAAAGGATGGCAATGCTAACCCGTGGACATTTGATAGGCCAGATCGTCGACGATCTTGCTGGTATCGCAGCTCAGGCCAAACAGCGTGGGCGCTTGCATCTTTTCGATATACACACTCACGTTGAAGATTTTGCCAAAGAGGTGCTCAACAGGGCTCTTAACTTGGGGCTCTCAAATCTCAACGAAGAACATTCGAACAATCCTGGTTTAGATCTTGGTGATGCAAGTAGTGGATGGGCCTTTCAAGTCACGGCTGACAAATCCGGCTCTAAGGTTCGAGAGACGCTTGAAAAAATAGATGAAGATCAGCGCGGTAAGTATCCAAACATACGTATCCTCGTGATCGGCGAAAAACAGGGCAGCTACACTTTTACAGGCGAGCCATACGAAAGGTTCGGATTCACGTCTGAAATGGTGTGGGATTTCAATGACGTCTGCAGTCGCATCATGCCTCTTCCCATCGACACATTAATTGACCTAGCGGACTATATATCGCGCGAAACGCGGCGTGTTCGGATTGAACTGGAGATTCCCGACGAGGAGGGTCGTTTCCCGACCGGTATTGAAAGCCTCATTGAGGCGCTTCCAAAGCCGCAGCTCTCGGACGCAGCAAAGATGGAGGCTCATTTTCAAGCTAAGAACGAGTGGGACATGGATCGTGCGGACGCAGAGAAAGCAATCGCTGAGCTCAGCGGGGTGCTGCAGACGCTGCCGCGTCTTACGCGTGAGGTATTTAAATTTCTAATTGAGCGAAAGGACGATAAAACGACGGGTTCCTCCGATAACTTCCGCATTAGCGATCCGAAGCTCCGCAGAATCTACCATGGCGAAGATCTTGATGGTGATCTTGCTCTCCTGTCTGAGGCGGGATTAGTCAGCCTCAATGAGCCGAATAATCATGGCGAAGCTTATTATTGGTCCATACATTTTCCTGGATCTCGCGACATCTTCCATTTGCTATTCATCGAGTATGTCAGCGAACTAGGATATGATTTACGTAAGCCGCTAGTAATTCTAGATTTCTCCGATTTCTGAGCGCGCTCATTATCATAGGGCGGTCCGAATGATATCTAGGTCAGCAACCCAATGCCCGGGCGCCTACAGACAATTTCATCGTTGGCGATCATCGCGCGGCGGCCCGTTTCGGAGCCGTTCGCTTGCATCAAGCCACTTTTGCAAAGTCGGCGCTGGAATATCGGCATCTGTGATCTGCGTCTGTGACCATAGGATAGATTTCTCGTACACCGAGGTGCAGCGCCATTCGTTATTGTCGAGAAACCAATGTTGCGCTTCTGGTAACAGGTCGAATGAAGCCGAGTGGGTTGCGAAAGGATTGTGAAAAACTTCCATTTCTGCTGTCCATGGTTCGTAGCCATGAGGCCACAATCCTCGGTATTCATCGGTGTCAACATCTAAGCAAAATGGAATACCCTTAAACGCACCAGGCGCTCTATCGAAAAATTGGCCCATCCTAGTGTATCGATATCCTTTCGGCGCTCCACCGCCTGATATAGGAACGCGGTTCAGCTTCGCTAACGAGCAAGCATTAGAAAAAATGATTGCTGAGAGTTCAGCATGCCGATTATCCGTAAATAGCCCGGTTGGAAACTGGGTCGGACCAAGCAGTGTCTCTGCGGGTAGCGGAACCGCCTGCAGTTGGCCGTCAACCTCAGCTACAGTAGCACCCGCTCCCATTAAATAAGCGATTAGACCTTCACGGCTCCACATCATGGAGCCGGAAGCGTGGAAGTCCGCAATAGCGAGAATAAATACTTTCCCTGCGACATGAGGTAATTGATCGTAGCGACGCGCTAGCTTGTTGCCGATAGTCTTCGCGAACCGTAGCGCGGCTGCCCCAAAGAAAATTTCTTCTCGATCGCTAGGTATGTCCACTAACGGTGCATTCACATGATTGTATGGTACAGCCGGGTTGGCCGTCACCGCCTCGATCCAGGCTTCGTCGCCGAGATGGTTCTCGATCCGGAAGTCGGGTGACTCGAACGGCTGTTCGACAAGCAGTCCCTGCTCACGGAGCGAAGCAAGGAGCTGCGCTTCCCATAAGCGCGTATGGAAATTATTTGTCTGACAGTCACTAACCCAGTTCCGGTCTGGCTTGGGCAAGGCGAGATATAGCTGATTCAAAGCCCAGGCGGCAGGGCTGCGGGATGGCGTTGCAAGCAATCGAAAGACCTCACTCGGTTCCCGATTTCCGGTGTCGTATAGGGGTGGCCGCATCGAAGTGCCGGGTGGAAGCGGCTCTGGCGGTAGATTTTCTGCAAGATCGGGCTCCATTGCAGTTGCCGCGGCATCTATCGACGGAAACCCAGTCGCCCGGCGCGTTATAGTCCAGACCGCGTCCAAGCGACGCCGCATGACGATGATGTTGAATTCGCCTACTTTGGCTTGTCGGGTCACGATGCCGCAACTACGCCCGTCCTCGCCGCCCCACGCGGCAACAGGCGTCTCACCCCCGAAGTCATGGCCTCGCGGTAGCGACAGAGCGTAAAAATCGAATTCCCATTGTGGGATTTTGCGCATCAAATTTTCCGTCCCTAAGCTTGCTTGTCAGTAATAGCACATGAATAAAATGAATAACCAAAGCGGAAATTTATCTGCGAATTGTAGCTCGTTCATAAACTTGGGGAATCGGTCGTGCTCAAGAAAAATCCTCCGCTTACCAAGCAAGGTCTACAACGATCGTGATCAAACAACGCCTTGCAAGGTAGTGGATTTTGACCAGCTGTTGGTCTGGGGCCATAGATGGGGTCCGGACATGACGCAGCCAGCTGCAGCCCTACTCCACACCCCGCCTCGCCCTGGCAGGCCTCCCGCATTGTTCTGGTGCTGTACCAATTTTTGGTATAAGCTGGAAGCTAGAGGTAGGCCATGGCCAGAAACACATCGATCTCGCTCGGGGATCACTTCGCGCAGTTCATCGACCGTCAGGTAGAAGGCGGACGCTACGGCTCTGCCAGCGATGTGGTCCGTGCGGGCTTGCGCCTCCTCGAAGAACGCGAAGCCAAGCTTGAAGCGCTGCGATCCGCCCTGGCCGAAGGCGAAGCCAGCGGAGACTTCCAGGAGTTCGACAGCAACGCCTTCCTCGCCTCGATGCGCCAGTCTGCCGGGCAATAGTGCGCGTCCGCCTTTCCGCTGCCGCTCGCCGCGATCTTTCCGGCATATGGACCTACTCGGCCAAACGCTGGGACGAGGCTCAAGCTGACCGCTATGTGCGCCAGTTCGCCGATAGCTTTGACGGCCTCGCCCGCGGCGCTGTCAAAGGACGCAACGCCGACGACATCCGCACCGGCTATTTCAAGCTCGCGGTCGGCTCTCACGTCGTCTTCTACCGGATGGGCGCGGCTGGCGTGATCGAGGTCGTGCGCATCCTGCATCAGCGCATGGATATCGACCGGCACCTCTAAAGCACGCCGCGATAATCAGGCTCAATTTGGTCGCTGTCTGCAATCCGGTACACCGCTTCGAACGCGATCAGCCACTCAGCTTGCGCAGGCGGCGGCATCTCACTGTCTTTCACGGCCAGCTCCAACTCGCCTTTGAGGAGCGCCCATTCCCTAGGCCTCCAGCCCAGGACGGCTTCGGTCGAACCGTCGCGCAGGCAGGCATCGTCATCAAAGGCCAAAACCGCCAATCGCATGACCGCGTCGACATAGCGGGCGAATTGCTCGTTGATCAGCGGCAGGCCGAGGGCCCGCAAGATAGCGGCTGCTTGTTCGTCACGGGTCATGCCTCTTGCGGCCAAGACGGATGCCGGTAACCTCTGGCGGTGGTCGGTCCGTCCCACAGGAAGACGTTGTGCTTCTCACGCAGCAGCTGGGCCTTCATTTCGAACCGAGCCAGCTCCGCATCGAACTCTCCTCCCTGAGCAATCCGATCCAGCATTGCGGACCGCGCCGCGGACGCATCGATGCGGTAGCGTTCACGCGCCGAGAGTGGCTGATGCGCATACGCCGCAGGGATGACTGCAGCAGCGTGGAGGAACGTGCGGCGCTTCATGAATTAGCCTTTCGCTGCCCGTATCAGAGCCCCTCACCGCTTTGATCGAAGAGCGGCGTGCATCGAGCTTCGACAGTTTCAAGCCACCGGCTGAGATGGCCGGGCAGTTCGATGCCGAAAAGATGCCGATCTTGCAGGACGTCGAATAGGATGCGCTCGATCCGGGCCCAGGTGTGGTGTTCCACCTCAAACCATGGCCGCGCTTCCGGCGGTGTCAGGCCGCCCGCCTCGCCGATCAGCTCGACCAGCCGCATTGTGCCGCCAGGACCCAGCCGAAGGTTCAGGCTTTCAATGTAGTGACGGCGCGCGATCATCCAGACCGGCAGAGCGTCTCCGGGCTGCGCCCAGAACTCGGCATCGGTCATGGCTTTGCGCAGCGGGTCCGCAGATGACATGCGGAAAATCCAGTCGATCACCCAAGGCAGAATCTACGTCGTTTCCAACGGTGTGTGAATCCGCTTGGCTCAGATGGGACGGCCCGCCCGCTGTTCGAACGCATCCAGCGCTGGAAACAGCCAGGCAAGTTCGGATTTGGCGTCGCTTTTGCGGAGCACCTCCCGCGCCCGATTCATATTGATGCGTATGATTTCCATGACGAGCGGCCAAGAGTAGCCGAACGTTGGCATACGGTTTAGTGGACCGCCAGCGCGTATCGTCATCATGATCAGGTTATAAAGCTGCTGCGGCGTATGAAGCCCTTCGAACCGATAAATTGCTTCTGAAATATAAAGCGGCCGGTTTTTTGGCTTGATGCCGCGGCGATCTCCTACGGCTTTCTGAAGGAAGTGCTCAAATTCCTCCCAATCGAACAAAAGGCCATTTTCCTCTTCACCCTCGTTAATGAAGTCAATGAACTTCTCCTTTGGTATGAGCACATCGAAAAACGCGAGCCGCTGCCGGATGAGACCATAGAGGCGGTAGATGGTGACGTGGCTAAGGCCCGTGCGGGCTATGGCCTCGGCAGGGCTGCGAGCGAATGCATAGCAGCGGATCACCTCGCGGATTTTAGCGTCCGAAAGTTTTGATGAGGCGAGCAGCCGACTCTTTCGCGGTGGTTTTTTCGGGTGGCTTAATCGCTTGCTTTGCTTTGCCTTTTTCGGATCGCGAGGCATTTTTCGTTTCCAAATCGAGGCGTCACCGAGCTTGCCAGTCCGGGCGTTTACCCGCCAGCCTGCGCGATGTTGGCTCAAGCAACGGAAGACGCAATATAGGATTTTATTCTTGTTTTGTTCTCGTGGTTGGGATATAGTCAATCATCCCGACCCAACACCAAGAAGGAGGACGGCCATGAGAGTGGACGAGCGCGAACGCATTTCTAAATTGATGCGAGCTGAAAGCGACTTGCCGCTGGCATCGATGGCCGACTTCGACGAGGCGCAGTACCTTCCCTTTCTCGAAGGGCTTGACCTCTCACCGGCGCAGGCAAGCGAGCTGCTGCGCATCCTTTGGGACATGGCGCGGATGTGCATGGAGATGAATTTGCCCGCAGAAAGCTGGGGGCAGATTTCGTCTTCGATCTTCGCTTCCGCCGCTCGCGACTCGGGCGATGTAGAATAATTCAGCGTTTCACGGAGAACACAAAACCAGCACGAGGCCCTGCATGAAATCCAAACCGCAAAATTTCGACAATCAAAACGTGACCGCGGTCATCTATTGCCGGATTTCGAGCAAGAAACAGGAGCGCGAGGGCGACGGCCTGGCGTCGCAGGAAACGCGGCTGCGCGATTACTGCCTGCGGATGGGCTACAACGTCGAAACGGTGTTCCGGGACAAACTCACCGGCAGCGAAAGCCAGCGCCCTGGTCTGCGTGCGATGCTCGCTTTCATCGGCAAGAACAAGGGCACGCGCTATCGCGTGATTTTCGACCATCTCGATCGCTTCACACGCAATTTCTACGACCATGCCGATTTGCGCCGCGAGATCGCGAAGCTCGGCGCGATCCTGGAAACGCCAGCAGGCGTGCTCGATGAGCGCTCCTCGTCGCGCCTCATGGAGAACGTCACCGTCGCCTTTGCGGACTATCACAGGGTCAACAACCGCGAGCAGACGTTGAACCGGATGCAAGCGCGTATCTCGAACGGCTTTGCAGTGTTCGCTGCTCCGTCCGGCTACGTCTATGGCCGCGTGCCCGGCTTCAATGGCCGTATGCTCGTACGCATGGAGCCGCAGGCGTCCATCATCGCGGAAGCCTTCGAGCGCTACGCGTCCCGCCAGCTCGAAAGCCAAGCGGACGTGGTTCGCTTCCTCGAAGAGCACCCGCTCTACCCTAAGCCGAGGAACGGCAAACTTCCGCACCAGCGTGTCGGCGACATGCTCAGGAACCCGATCTATGCGGGCTACGTCGAAGCGCCGATCTGGGGCGTCACGCGGCGCAAGGGCCACCACGAGCCGCTAATCTCCTACGAGACGTTCCAGCGGACGCAGGACCGCCTCAACGGCCTGCGTACCACCTACCGGACCGATCTCAGCCAGGATTTCCCGCTGCGCGGCTTCGTGCTGTGCGACGACTGCGACGGACCGCTGACCGCCTGCTGGTCGATCAGCGGCAGCGCGCAGAAGAAGCGCCATCCCTACTATCAGTGCCCGAAGAAGGGCTGCGCCAGCTACGGCAAGGCGATTCGCCGCGACGTGATCGAGGGTGAGTTCGCGACCATTCTGAGAAGCGCCCAGCCGCAACCGCAGCTGTTCGATGTTGCAACCGCGATGATGAAGGACCTCTGGAACCGCAGGCAGGCAAACGTCGCCAGCCAGACGAAGGCGCTCAAGGCGGCGCTTGCGAAGGTCGAGGAGCAAATCGACCAGGCGGTCGAGCGGATCGTCGAAACGACCGTTCCGGCGGTCATGCGGGCGCTTGAGGAAAAGGTGCAGCGGCTCGAAAACGACAAGCTGCTCTTGCGCGAAAAAATCGAAAATTCGGCCACGCCGCCGGGCGATTTTGAGCGGCGGCTTAGAACCGGACTCGACTTCGTATCAAGCCCTTGGAAGCTTTGGGAAACTGGTCGGATCGAGGACCGCCGCGCGGTGCTCAAACTCACCTTTGCCCACAGCCTCCGTTACAAGCGAGGCGAGGGTTTTAGAACGCCCAGTATGACCTTGCCGTTCAAGGTCTTAGGCGACTTTTTCAGCGGTGAAATGGGAATGGCGCGCCCGAAAGGATTCGAACCTCTGACCCCCAGATTCGTAGTCTGGTGCTCTATCCAGCTGAGCTACGGGCGCCTGACACGGCGGCGGGCTCTCGGCCCGCCGGTGTGAAGGGGCTTCTAGAGGCTCAGATCCGGCTTGGCAAGACACTTCGGACAAGGACTTCGCGCTCCGCGCATCGTGCCCCGGATCCGGCTCTCTACGGGGCCCGGGCGCTCGCGCGGACGCGCTCCTCCGCGGCCCGGATCGCCTCCGGCGTACCGACATGCAGCCACTGGCCGTCGAGCCGCATCCCGAACAGCCGCCCCGCCGCGATCGCCCGGTCGAACAGCAGGTTGAGCGAGAAGGCGCCCTCCGGCGTGTCGGCGAAGAGGCCCGGCGTGAGGATCGCCACCCCCGCGTAGATGAACGGCGCCACCGCGCGCTCGCCGCGGCGCTTCAGGCGGCCGTCCGGATCCATCACGAAATCCCCGGCGCCCTCGTAGCCGAGGCTGGTGGCGGTCGGCGCCACCAGCAGCAGGCCGTCCATGCGGTCCCCGTCCCAGGTCTCGATCAGCCGGCGCAGGTTGGAGGCCGGCCCCTCGAGCCAGAACGAATCCGAGTTCAGCACCACGAACGGCGCGTCGCCCAGGAGCGGCAGCGCCTTGCGGATGCCGCCGCCCGTCTCCAGCAGCGCCGCGCGCTCGTCGGAGACGGTCGTGGCCGGTCCCGGGGCCGCCCCCTCGGCCCGGCGCGCGAGGTGCCCCTCGATCAGGTCGGCGAGGTAGTGGACGTTGACGACTGCGCTCCCGATCCCGGCCTCGGCGACCCGGTCGAGGGCGTGGTCGAGCAGGGCCTTGCCGGACACCTCCACCAGGGGTTTCGGCACGGTGGCGGTCACCGGCCGCATGCGCTTGCCCAGGCCCGCGGCCAGGACGAAGGCGCGGCTGACGGCGGGGCTGGGATCGCTCATGCGGTCGGGAATCCGGTGGTCAGGGGTCGGGCGCCGGGGCGACGAGGCCCGGCAGATGGTCCGCGTGCCAGGCCCGCAGCCCGGCGAGCGCCGGATGGGCGAGGTTGCGCGCGAGGTAGCCCTCGATCCGCGGCAGGTGGGCGAGGTAGCCGGGCTTGCCGTCGCGCCGGTCGAGCCGGGCGAAGATGCCGAGGATCTTGGTGGCCCGCTGGGCCGCCAGCAGCGCGTAGGCGGTGGCGAAGGCGCCGACGTCGAAGGTCGGGTCCCGGCCGCGGCGCTCGCGGGCGTAGAGGCCGAGGAGCCGCAGCTCGAACTCCGCGCTGGAATCGACCCGGGCATCCTGCAGCAGCGAGGCGACGTCGTAGGCCGGGTGGCCCATGACGGCGTCCTGGAAATCGATCAGCCCGACCCGCTCCAGCCCGTCGCGCTCGGGCAGCCAGATCAGGTTCGGGGAATGGTAGTCGCGCAGGGTCCAGGTCGGCCGGTCCGGGATCGCGCCCTGGAGCGCCCCCCGCCACAGGTCGACGAAGGCCGCCCGCGCCTCCGCCGACAGGCTGACGTTCCGGATCGCCGGGGCGTACCATTCGGGCATCAGCTCCGCCTCGAACAGCAGCGCCTCCATGTCGTAGGGCGGCAGCCTGTGCTCGATCCCCTCCGCCACGGGCAGGACCGGGGGCAGCGGGTTGGCGTGGAGCTTGGCCAGCACGCGCACGGCCTCGGCGTAGCGCTCGGGCCGCGGGGCGCCCCCCTCGATCACCGGCTCGCTGCCGAGATCCTCCAGGATGAGCAGGCCCTCGGTCAGGTCCTCGCCGTAGATCTTCGGAGCCGAGAAGCCGAGTGCCCGCAGGCCGCGGTCGAGGGCCACGAAGGCGTGGACGCTCTCGGCGAGGTGCACGATCGCGCTGTAGGGCTTGCCGTCCCGCACCGGCGGCCCGTCGGGTCGCGGCGGCGCGATCATCAGCACGGCGCTGGTGCCGTCGGGCTTGGTCAGGCGCTCGTAGGCGCGGGAGGAGGCGTCCCCCTGCATCAAGGTCCGCTCGGCGATGTCCCAGCCGCTGCGGTCGAGGAGGCGGCGCACCGCGCGGGCCCGGTCGAGGCGGGCGCGCATGCCGCCGGTGCCGTCGATCCGCGCGAGCCGCGCCTCGGGGCCGAACTCCGCCCGCAGGGACAGGTCCACGGTCAGCACCGGGCCGGCGCGGGGCGGCATCCGGTCGGGCCACTCCACCAGGGTGATCGCGCCCTCGGCCATCTCGTCGAAGCCGAGTTCCACCAATTCGTCGGGGTCGCGCAGCCGGTACAGGTCGGCGTGGACGATCGGCCGGCCGTCGCGGGCCGCGTAGGGCTGGATCAGCGTGAAGGTCGGGCTCGGCACCTCCAGGCGCGGGTCGCCGGCGAGCTCGCGGATGACCGCGCGGGCGAGCGTGGTCTTGCCGCCGCCCAGGCCGCCGGACAGAGCCACGACGTCCCCGGGCATCAGGAACTCGGAGAGGAACAGGCCGAGATCCTCGGTGGCCGTCTCCTCCGGCAGCACGAATTCCCAGGGCGCCGGATGCGCGGATGCCCCCGCAGCCCCTTCGGCCATCTGCCCGTCCCGCTCGTCTCCGCCCAAAGCCCGCCTCCGAGACCCGAAGACGCATGGTCCGAAAACACGCACCGGATGCAAGCGTTTCCGCCCGGAGCCGCGCGCTTCCCGCCCGCCCGGTGCATCGAAACCACGCTCGCGGGGGTGGCGAAAGACCGCGCCGGGGCCGGGAATCCGTCAGGCCCGGGCGTGGAACCCGTGCCGCCCCGGATCAGCCTCCCCGGAGAGCCCGACGCGCCACGCCTCGGCGTTCCAGGCCGCCGCCGCCGCGAGGGCGTCGGCCTCCGGCATCGGGCGGCCGAAATGGTAGCCCTGGCCCAGGGCGCAGCCCATCGCCGCGAGGGCCTCCGCCTCGGCGCGGCCCTCGATGCCCTCCGCGACCGCCGCCACCCCGATCTCCTCGGCGAGCCGCAGGATGGTCTGGACGATCCGGCGATCGCGCGGCTCCGCCAGCATCGCCCGGACGAAGGCCCGGTCCACCTTGAGCGTGGTGATCGGCAGGGTGCTGAGATGGCTGAGCGAGGAGTAGCCGGTGCCGAAATCGTCCACCGCGATGCCGAGGCCGGCAGCGCGGCAGCGCGCGAGGGCGGCCGCGGCCCCGGCCGGATCCTGCATCAGCGCGCTCTCGGTGACCTCGATCTTGAGGGCGCCGGGCGCGAGGCCGGTCCGGCGCAGCATCGCGTCGACGAGACCCGGTATGTCCGCGCGGGCGAGATCCTGGGCCGTGACGTTGAAGCTCACGAACAGGGAGGGCTCGACGGAGGCGGGCGCGCGCAGGCCGGCCTGCAGGATGCGGGGCACGATCCGGCCGATCGCGTCGATCACCCAGGCGGTGATCGCCAGGATCAGGCCGTTCGCCTCGGCGGCCGGAATGAAGGCGGCGGGGGGCACGAGCCCGCGCTCGGGATCGTGCCAGCGGATCAGGGCCTCGAAGCCGGCGAGGCGCCCGGTGGCGAGCCGCACGATCGGCTGCAGGAACAGCGCGAACTCGTCCCGGGCCAGGGCGCGCCGCAGGGCGCGCTCCTGCGCGAGCGACGCGACCGTCGCGTCGAAATCGGCGCGGGCGGCGGGCGACGGCGGCGCCTGAAGCCCCTCGGCGGAAGCCGGCCCGAGGCGCGGCAGGGTCTCGCGGAACCGGGCGATGAGCCCCTCGAGGCAGAGGCGCAGGATCGGATCGGCGCCGGCGAGCCGCTGGCGGATCTGCGCCGCGTCCACCGGGACGAGCACGCAATCCGCCTCGGCGCGCGCGCCGGCGGAGCGCGGGAGGGCGTCGAGGATGGCCATCTCGCCGAAGATCTCGCCGGGGCCGCGCCGGGCGAGCACGGCCTCAGCGCCGTCGCGCCGCCGGAAGATCGCGATGCGCCCGCTCAGGATCAGGTAGGCGCAGTGCCCGATCGCCCCCTCCTCGAACAGGACGGTGCCGGCCGGGAGAGTGACGGGATCGGAGAGGTCGTGCATCGGTCGGGGACGCTGCGCCTTCGCGGGGAAAGCCCGGCGCGAGCGTAGGCACAGCGGCCTTAAGATCGGATCAAGGGCCCGCCGGATCAGCCGCGCGGGATCCCGTGTGCCTTGATCCGCGAGGCCAGCGTCGTCGGCCGAAGGCCGAGGAGCGCGGCCGCGCCGCCCGGCCCGGAGATCCGGCCGCCCGCCAGCGCCAGGGCCGCGACGATCTCGGCGCGGTCGCGCGCCCGGCGCTCGGCCTCGGTGGCGGGCCGCCCGCCGGGCGGCGCGGCCGGGCTGGCCGCGTCCGCGGGTCCGGTCGCCTCACCGTCGGGCAGGTCGAGGCGGAGGCGCCCCCGGGCGGAGAGGATCACCGCCCGCTCGATCACGTTCTCCAGTTCCCGGACATTGCCGGGCCAGGAATAGCGGCAGAGGCGGCGGACATCGCCCTCCGTGAGGCGCGGCTCCGGGACGGTGAGGCGGCGCGCGGCGACCCGGAGCAGGTGCAGGGCGATCGGTGGGATGTCCTCGGGCCGCTCGCGCAGGGGCCGCGCCTGGATCGGGAAGACGTTGAGGCGGAAGTAGAGGTCCTCCCGGAAGCGGCCCGCCCGGATCTCGGCGCGCAGGTCCCGGTTGGTGGCCGCGACCACGCGCACGTCCACCGCCCGCGTGCGCGCCTCGCCGACCCGCTCGAACGAGCGCTCCTGCAGGACGCGCAGCAGCTTGCCCTGGAGGTCGAGGGGGATCTCGCCGACCTCGTCGAGGAACAGCGTGCCGCCGTCGGCGAGTTCGAACCGGCCGATCCGGTCGCGCAGCGCCCCCGTGAAGCTGCCCTTGGCGTGGCCGAAGAACTCGCTCTCGAACAGCTCGCGGGGGATCGCCGCGCAGTTGACGCGGATCATCGGGCGGGCACTGCGGCGGCTGCCCTCGTGGATCGCCCGGGCGATCAGCTCCTTGCCGGTGCCGGATTCGCCGGTGATCAGCACGGTGGCGTCGGTGGCGGCGACGCGGTCGACCTGCCGGAGCGTCGCCGCGATGGCGGGCGAGCGGCCGATGATGCCCTGGTGCTGGCGCTCGGCCCGGATCTCCTCTTTCAGGTAGGCGTTCTCCAGCTCCAGGCGCTCCCGGAGGGAATCGACCTCGGCGAGTGCGCTCGTCAGGCGGGCCTCGGCCTCACGGCGCTGGCTGATGTCGCGGAACACGATGACGGCGCCGAGCAGGCGCCCCCGGTCGCGGATCGGCGTCGAGGTGTACTCGACCGGGAAGGCGGTGCCGTCGGCGCGCCAGAAGACCTCGTGATCGACTTGGTGCACGGTCCCGTCCCGGAACGCCGCGTAGATCGGGCAGTCGCGGTGGGGGTAGTGGCTCCCGTCCGGGCGGGTGTGGTGCACGGCGGCGTGCATGTCCCGGCCGACGAGGTCGGCGGCCTCGCAGCCGAGCATGCGCGCGGCGGCCGGGTTGACGAAGGTGGTCACGCCCTCCGCGTTGACGCCGTAGATCCCCTCCCCGGCCGCGCGCAGGATCAGCTGGTTGCCCCGCTCGATGTCGCGGAAGATGCGCTCCACGCGCTGCCACTCCGAGAGGCCGGCGCGCATGTGGGCCTCGGCCTCGCCGTCGACCTGGCGGCGGTGGAGCGTGTCCGGGTCCGCCAGGGTGACGAGGAGGCGCATCGCGTCGCCCGGGAGCGGGAAGGCCACGGTCTCGACCCGCAGGTCGCGCCCGGCCGCGTCGCGCGGCGCAATGTGCGCGTCCACCAGTGCCCCCGGGCCAGCGCGGCCTCGGTGAAGACCGTGAGCGCCGGGAGCTGGCCCGGGAACAGGGCGCTCGCCCGTGCGCCGCGCAGCGCCGGGCGGCCGTAGCCGAGGAGGCGCGCCGCCGCCGGGTTGGCGTCCGCGACCCGGTCCTCCTCCGGCGCGAGGACCAGCATGGGATCCGGGCTCGCCTCGAAGACCGGCCCGAAGCTTCCGGCGGCACCGGACTCACGAGATATCGTCATTGGCTCACGATATCTCGTTTCCAACGAGATGTCGTCAGCGACATCCGGCGACCCAAACCTCTGGCAGATCGAGCGATTTCTCCGGCATCCCTTCTGGCACACCCTTTGCCGAGTGAGGCTGTCCGCCCGTCGGCCGGCACCGCTCCCGAAGGCGCGCCGCGACGACGCCCGGCGGATGTCCGCGTCCGGACGCGACCGTCCCCCCTCACCGGTCGCGGTCCGGACGCGCACCCGCACCGGGTGGGTGGGGCCGCGGAGCGCGCGGCCTCACCGGACCCATCGCAGATCGAGATCCGGGAGCCGACGATGAAGCGCGAAGACCTCACCGAGAAGCTTCTCGACATCAAGCGCGAGAAGGGGTGGAGCTGGAAGCACATCCACGCGGAGATCGGCGGCCTGTCGCCGTTCCTGATCACCGCGGCCTGCATGGGCCAGATGAAGCTCCCGAAGGCCCAGGCCAAGCGGGCGGCCGAGCTCTTCGGCCTCACCGCCGCCGAGGAGCGGATGCTCAACGAGCCGCCCTATCGCGGCTCGATCCCGTCCATGCCGCCCACCGACCCGCTGATCTACCGGTTCTACGAGCTGGTGATGGTCTACGGAACGACCTTCAAGGAGCTGATCCAGGAGGAGTTCGGCGACGGCATCATGTCGGCGATCGACTTCAACATGGACATGGCCCGGGAGGCCAACAACAAGGGCGACCGCGTGAAGCTCACCATGTCGGGCAAGTTCCTGCCGTACAAGTACTACGGCAACGACGACGACACGCCGGAATACGGCTTCAAGGAGGGGTGAGCGACCCGCGAGGGCATCCCCCCGATCGGGATCCGACGGTCAGGCATCCGGATCGGGCCAGCGACACCGGCCGCGGCGCGGGACGCGCCGCCGTCCCTCACGCCGCCGCCGGGCGGCCCTCCGGCTCCAGGTAATCCTGCACCGGCCGCGCCGGGCCGCCGCGCATCAGCACGTAGAGGAACGGCACCAGCAGCAACGTCGCGGGCGTCGCGAAGGCGATGCCGCCCATGACCGCGCGGGCGAGCGCGGCGTTCTGCTCGCCGCCCTCGCCGGTCCCGAGCGCCATCGGGATGAGCCCCAGGAACATCGCCGAGGCGGTCATCAGCACCGGCCGCAGCCGGGTCTCGCCCGCCGTGATCGCCGCCTCCAGGGCGCTGCACCCGGTCTCCTCCCGGTGCTCCTTGGCGAAGGTGACGAGCAGGATCGAGTTCGCCGAGGCGATGCCCACCGACATGATCGCCCCGAAGATCGACGGGATCGAGAACGGCGTGCCGGTCACGAACAGCGCGAAGGTGATGCCGCAGAAGGCCAACGGCAGGGCGGCGATCACCACGAACGGGTCGCCCCAGCTCTGGTAGTTCACCGCCATCAGCAGGTAGACGGCGATCAGCGCGATGCCGAGGCCGATCTCCAGGCGGAAGAAGGCCGAGCGCATGTTCTCGATCTGGCCGCGGACGACGATCTTGTCCGGCGCCTCGAGGTTCTTCTGCTCGTCCTCGACGATCCTGTCGATCTCGCGCGCGACCGAGCCGAGGTCCCGGTCCTGCACCGAGGCGAAGATGTCGAAGGTCGGCTGGATGTTGACGTGGCTGATCATGGTCTGCGTCGGCGTCCGGCGGATGTCCGCGAGGCTCGACAGCAGGGTCAGCACCCCGGGGCCGGAGCCGGAGGTCGCGGCGGCGCGCACGAACATCGGCGTGTTGCGCAGGTCGGTGAGCGAGCTGTTGCGGTACTCGGGCGTCTGCACCCAGAGCTGGTAGGGGATGCCGGTCTTCGGGTCCGGCCAGAAGTTCGGCGTGACCTGGTAGCTGCCGGACAGCGAGATGTTCATGTTCTGCGCCACCTGCTGCTCGGTCAGCCCGAGCTCGGAGGCGAGGCGCCGGTCGACGTCGACGTAGAATTGCGGCTCGTTGACGATCTGCTGCAGGTGGACGTCGACGAGGCCCTTCGTGTGCTTCAGCCGCTGCACGATGCGCTGGGCGACCTCCAGGTCCTTCTCCTTGTGCCGACCGGAGACCTGCACGTCGATCGGCGTGAGGACGCCGAAGTTCAGGATCTGGGTGATCATGTCGGCGGGCTGGAAGTAGACGACCATGTCGGGGAAGCGCTTCATCAGCACCGCGCGCAGCCGCTTTGTGTAGCCTGCCACCGAGCCGTGGCCCTCCTTGAGGCTGATGAGCATCTGCCCATCATTGTAGGAGACGAACGAGCCGTCCGAGAACGCGAAATTGTAGTTGTTCGACGGCAGGCCGATGTTCTGGAGGATCTGGTCGACCTCGGCCGGCGGGATGATCTCGCGGACCGTGTCCTCGACCTCGGCGAAGACCTGCCGGGCGGTCTCGATGCGCATGCCGGTGCGGGTGCGCAGATGCATGGTCATCTGGCTCGCCTCGATCTGCGGGAAGTAATCCTGCCCGACGAAGGTGAACAGCACGCCGGTCATGCCGAGCACGCCGCCGACGGCGCCCAGGGTGACGACGCGGTGGCGCAGCACCGCGTGGAGCAGCCCGACATAGCCCCGGTGGAACCGCGCGAAGCCGCGCTCGAACGCGCCGTGGATCCGGCCGGCGAGCCGCAGCGCGGGGGCGCCCACGAGGCCGACGGCCCGGGCGATCCGGCCCCGCCGGGGCGCCGCGTGCTGCGCCGGGTGCGCGTCCCGGTGCGCGTCCCGGTCTTTGGCGTGCTTCCGGCGGTATTCCGGCGCCACGATCACGTCGATCAGGAGGGGCACCAGGGTCCGCGACAGCAGGTAGGAGGTCAGCATCGCGAACACGACCGCGAGCGCCTGCGGGGTGAACAGGTATTTCGGCGTGTCGGTGAGCGCGAACACGGCCGTGAAGGCCGCGCAGATCGCGAGCGTCGAGATCAGCGCCGGCTTGGCGATGCCGGCGGCGCCGTGGACCACGCTCTCGCGGAACTCCTCGCCCTCCTCGAACAGCCGGTAGGTGTTCTCGATCGCCACCGTGGCGTCGTCCACCAGGATGCCGACCGCGAGCGCCAGCCCGCCCAGCGTCATCACGTTGATGGTCTCGCCGAGCGCCGCCAGCACGGCGAGCGAGGTCATGACGCAGAGCGGGATCGAGATCAGCACGATGATCGTCGAGCGCCAGGAGCCGAGGAACAGCAGGATGGCGAGGCCGGTCAGGGCCGCCGCGGTCAGCGCCTCGTGGAGCACCCCCTCGATGGCGTTCGAGACGTACACCGACTGGTCGAAGAGCGGCTTGATCGCCAGCCCCTCGGGCGCGGCAGCGCGGATCGTCGGCATCGCCGCCTTGACGTTGTTGACGACGTTCAGCGTCGAGGCGTTGCCGTTCTTGATGATCTGCATCAGCACCGCCTGCTGGCCGTCGGCGCTGACCACGTTGACCTGCGGCGGGCCGCCGTCGCGGACATAGGCGACGTCGCGCACCAGCACGGGCTGGCCGGCCACCACCTTGATCGGCGCGAGGTTCAGGGTCTCGATCGACGGCGGAGTGCCGTTGAGCTGGACCGGGTACTGCTGCTCGCCGATCTTGGCGAGGCCGGACGGCACGGTCAGGTTCTGGGCCGTCATGGCGTTGGTGACGTCGAGCGGCGTCAGGCCGAGCGCCTGGAGGGCGTTGAGGTCGAGGTCGACCATGATCTGCCGGGGGGCGCCGCCGAAGGGCGACGGCAGGGTCGAGCCCGGGACCTGCGCCAGGGTCTGGCGGATCCGGTACTGGGCGTAGTCGTAGACTTGGTTGAGGCTCTCCTTGGCCGAGGTCAGGGCGAGCTGGATCACCGGCACCGAGGAGGCGGAGTAGCGCACGATCACCGGCGGCTGCGTGCCGGGGGGCATCACGGCGCGGATCGAGTTGGTCGAGGACACCACCTGGGCGATGGCGAGATTGAGGCTGACGGTGGGCTCGAAGTAGATCCGCTGCACCGCCGTGCCCTGGAGCGTCGTCGACTCCATGCGGCGGATGTTGTTGACGTTGTTGGAGATGCCGTACTCGGCGTAGGTCGTGATGCGCTGTTCCATCTCCGGCGCCGAGAGGCCGGTATAGGTCCAGACCACCACGACGACCGGGATGTCGACGACCGGCAGCACGTCCTTCGGCGCGACGACGATCGCCCCGACGCCGCCGAGCATCATCAGGACCGCGAGCACGTAGGTCGTGATCCGGAACTTGAGCGCGTAGAGGACGAGGCCCATGCGGTCTCCGCCGTCCGGCCCCGGGCCGGCAACTCCGCGTTGTATACCGGCTCACCGGCTAAACCCGGACTGTTTCGCTATCACGTCCGGTCAGGCAAGGGACGGGCCGCGTCGCCGCAGGTTCGGGATGGCGGCGGCCTCGCGCCCGCGCCGGCGTCCGCGAAGACCCGGCACGGAGGGCCGGGCCGCGTCACCTCGGGATGCGGGTGCCGGACGGGGAGAGCGGTCCCGGCGCGCCGTCCCGGGGTCTGCCGGGCGACGGGCCGGCCGGATCAGCGCAGCAGGGCGGACTTGTCGACCTGCAGCGCCCCGGCGATCTCGTCGAGCGCCTTGTGCTCGACCTCGCTGATGCCGTCGATATCGGCCACGTCCGCGCCGATCAGGAACACGTCCTGGCGCTGCTCGATCGGCCGATCCGCGATGGCGCCGACATGGCGCAGGTTCTCCAGCCGCCCGGCCCGGGTCTTGGCCCGGGTGATCGCCTCGTAGAGCTCCTGCTCGACGCGCAGCGTGTCGTAGGATTTCTCGAGGATCGGGTTGGCGCGGATGCCGGTGATCGCCGACTCGATCTCCTCCTCGCCCACGTCGCCATCGGCCACGATGACGTTGGCGGCGGACGAGACCGCGGCCTGCAGGAAGACCGCGTCGCCCGCGTACGACATGATCGTGCGGCCGAACCGAAGGATGGCGTCCTGGAAAATGCTCATGCCGACCTCCCGTCGGGCCTGAGATGGCGGATATTGTGGCGGCGGAGTCAAGATGCGGCCGAGCTTAAGCCCGGGATCGCGGAGGACTAGTCCTGGCGCGGCGGGATCAGGTGGCGGGCTCGTGGCCCGGCCAGTCCCGTCCGAGATGGGCGGCCACGCGGGCCGGATCGTCGCCGACCGCCGCCACGGCGGCCTCGACCTGCTCCACCGGGACCATGAACCGGCGCGCCCAGTAGGCCCGCTCCCAGGCATGGGCGGTGTTGACGGCCCGGGGCTCGATCGGGTCCTGCACGCTCTGGTCGGTCATCGGCCTTCCGCATCTGGCGAGGGCCGGGCGGCCCTCCGGCGTGGAGAACGCCGGCCGGGCCCGATCGGGTCCGCGCAGCGAGCGGGGCCCGGTCCGCGGCGAGGACACGCCGCCGTCATCGCGCGCGCAGCGAAGCAAGGACGACCAAGCTCACCGGCCGCCTGTCAGCAGCAGCGGAAGCCCGCGGTGTTGCCGACCCCGAAGCGGGCGTTCTCCCGGTTGCGGAAGAACTCCACCTCGGTCATCGGCGCCTGGTCGGGATGGGTGCGGCGGACATGCTCGGCATAGGCCGCGTAGTCCCCCTGCCCGACCATCAGGCGGGCGCCGTCGCAGACGCATTTGGACAGCGTCCGGATCCGGTCCCGCAGGTTCGACGACGGCAGCATGGGACCTCCTACTCCGCCGGGACCATGTGCGGCTCGGTCTCCAGCGCGGTCCAGCGGTCCGCGCGCCACGCCTTCACGCAGGCGGCGATGCCGAAGCCCGCGATGGCGACGACGAGGCCGATGAACAGCGCCGCCAGCACCGCGTCGATCCGGTCGTTGAGGATGATCTGGCTCATCTGGTCGGCGTTCTTGGCAGGCGCCAGGATCTTGCCCTCCGCGGCGGCGGCCGCGTAGCGCTCGGCGTGGGCCAGGAAGCCGATCTTCGGGTCGGCCGAGAAGATCTTCTGCCAGCCGGCCGTGAGGGTGCAGATGCACAGCCACGCGGTCGGGATGATGGTCACGAACGCGTAGCGCTCGCGCTTCATCTTGAAGATCACCACCGTGCAGAGCGTCAGCGCCACCGCGGCCAGCATCTGGTTCGAGATGCCGAAGAGCGGCCACAGGGTGTTGATGCCGCCCAGCGGGTCGGTCACGCCCTGGTAGAGGAAGTAGCCCCAGGCCCCCACCGAGATGGCGGTCGCCGCGATGCTCGGCCCCCACGACGTGGTGTTCTTGAACGACGGGATCGCCAAGGCGACGAGATCCTGCACCATGAACCGGCAGGCGCGGGTGCCCGCGTCCACGGCCGTGAGGATGAACAGCGCCTCGAACAGGATCGCGAAGTGGTACCAGAAGGCCATCATGGCCTTGCCGCCGATGGCCGACGAGATGATGTGGGCCATGCCGACCGCGAGGGTCGGCGCGCCGCCGGCCCGCGAGATGATCGTGTGCTCGCCGACGTCGGCGGCGGTCTGGGTGATGACCTCCGGCGTCGTGGCGAAGCCGAGCTTGGTCACCGCGGCGGCGGCGGTCTCGGGCGTCGTGCCGATGAGGGCCGCGGGCGAGTTCATGGTGAAGTAGACGCCCGGGTCGATCACGCAGGCCGAGACCAGCGCCATGATCGCCACGAAGGATTCCATCAGCATGCCGCCGTAGCCGATGAAGCGGGCGTCGGACTCGCTGGCGATCAGCTTCGGGGTGGTGCCCGACGAGATCAGGGCGTGGAAGCCCGAGACCGCGCCGCACGCGATGGTGATGAACAGGAACGGGAACAGGCTGCCCGCCCAGACCGGGCCGGTGCCGTCCACGAACTTGGTGACCGCCGGCATCTGCATGTGCGGCGCCACGAAGGCGATGCCGAGCGCGAGGCCCACGATGGTGCCGATCTTGAGGAAGGTCGACAGGTAGTCGCGCGGGGCCAGCAGCAGCCAGACCGGCAGGATCGACGCCACGAAGCCGTAGCCGATCAGCATCCAGCAGAGCTGCGGGCCCGTGAATGTGAAGGCCGGTCCCCAGACCGGGCTCGCCGCCACCGAGCCGCCGGCGACGATGGCGAGCATCAGCAGGACGAAGCCGAGGATCGAGACCTCGCCGATCTTGCCCGGGCGGATGTAGCGGGAATAGACGCCCATCAGCATGGCGATCGGGATCGTCGACATCACCGTGAAGGTGCCCCAGGGGCTCTCGGCGAGGGCCTTGACGACGATCAGCGCCAGCACGGCGAGCAGGATCACCATGATCAGGAAGGTGCCGAACAGGGCGATGATGCCCGGCACGGTTCCGAGCTCGGCCCGGATCAGCTCGCCGAGCGACCGGCCGTCCCGGCGCATCGACACGAACAGGACCATGAAGTCCTGCACGGCGCCCGCGAGGACCACGCCGGCCAGGATCCACAGCATGCCGGGCAGGTAGCCCATCTGGGCGGCGAGCACCGGGCCGACCAGCGGGCCCGCGCCCGCGATCGCCGCGAAGTGGTGGCCGAACAGGACGCCGCGGTTGGTGGGCACGTAGTCGAGCCCGTCGTTGTGGCGCACCGCGGGGGTCGCGCGCTTCGGGTCGAGCCGCATCACCTTGTCGGCGATGAACTGGGAATAGTAGCGGTAGGCGATGAGGTAGACGCAGACCGCCGCGACCACGATCCAGAGGGCGTTGATCGTCTCGCCGCGCTGGCTCGCCACGATCGCCAGCGCCGCGGCGCCGAGCGCCCCCACGAGGGCCCAGGGCCCGTGCCTGCCGATCGCCGAACCCATGTCCCACTCCCTGACCGAACGCCTCGCGCGCGGGGCCACGCGCGGGGGGCTCCGGCTGGGACTTCGTGGTCCCGGGCTACACGGGCGGGTTATCCTATTGGTCCGCCGTTGACGCAAGCGATCCGAGCTGTGATGCAGCGTCGGCGGCGGCACGACGCCCAATCTGTCACATCGGGTCCCCCGGCACGGCCCCGACCCCCTTCACGGCCCGGCTGCCGAGCTCCGTCGCCGCCCGCCGTCGGAGATGGAAGGGCGCCGGCGCGGTCGGGCCCGCGAGGAGCGCACGACAATGGCGAAGGTCGCATTCCTGGGTCTCGGCGTGATGGGCGGCCCGATGGCCGGACACCTCGCCAAGAAGGGTGGCCACGACGTCACCGTCTACAACCGCACCACCCCGAAGGCCGAGGCCTGGGTGAAGACCTACGGCGGCGCCCACGCGCCCACGCCCCGGCAGGCCGCCGAGGGCGCCGAGATCGTGTTCGCCTGCGTGGGCAACGACGACGACCTGCGCAGCGTCGTGCTGGGCGACGACGGGGCGCTCGCCGGCATGAAGCCCGGCGCGGTGTTCGTCGATCACACCACGGCCTCCGCCGAGGTCGCGCGGGAACTCGCCGCGGCGGCCGAGGCCAAGGGGCTCGGCTTCATCGACGCGCCGGTCTCCGGCGGCCAGGCGGGCGCCGAGAACGGCGTGCTCACCGTGATGTGCGGCGGCGACGCGGCGACCTACGCCAAGGTCGAGGGCGCGATCGGGTCCTTCGCCCGCGCCTGCCGGCTGATGGGCCCGGCCGGCGCCGGCCAGCTCACCAAGATGGTCAACCAGATCTGCATCGCCGGCCTCGTCCAGGGCCTGTCGGAGGGCGTCCACTTCGCCAAGCGCGCCGGCCTCGACGTCGAGGCGGTGCTCGACGTGATCTCCAAGGGCGCCGCCGGCTCCTGGCAGATGGAGAACCGCGGCAAGACCATGAACCAGGGCAAGTTCGACTTCGGCTTCGCGGTCGACTGGATGCGCAAGGACCTGGGCATCCTGCTGGACGAGGCCCGCCGCAACGGCGCCAAGCTGCCGGTCTCGGCCCTCGTCGACCAGTTCTACGCCGAGGTGCAGGCCATGGGCGGCAACCGCTGGGACACGTCGAGCCTCGTGGCGCGGCTGGAGCGCTGAGGGCTCTCAGCCTTCGCCCGGAGCCGAGGACCGGGCAAGACGGACGCGACAGGCCCTCTCTCCCGCGCGAGAGGGGGCCGCACCGGTCGCGGCGCCGCGCGCGCCGGTCTCGCCCGGCGGGTCGGGCGCTCGCCTCAGAACAGTTCCTCGACCCCCGCGGATTCTGGATCCACCCAGCGCCACGCCTCCCCCATCTGGTGGCGGAACCACGTGACCTGGCGCTTGGCGTAGGCGCGCGTATCCGCCTGCCCCCGGACGATCGCCGCTTCGAGGCTCATCGCCCCGTCGAGGTGGGCGATCAGGCCCGGCACCCCGTGGGCGCGCATCACCGGCAGCATCGGGTCGAGATCGCGCGCGCGCAGGCGGGCGACCTCGTCCAGCGCCCCCTCGGCGATCATGGTCCGGAAGCGGGCGTCGATCCGGGCGCGCAGCACCGCCCGGTCGGGTGCCAGGAAGATTCTTTGGAGGTTCCGGCCGGCGAGCGGCCCGGGCACCGGGTCGCCGTAGAAGCTGGCGATCGGCCGGCCCGTCGCGAGAAAAATCTCCAGGGCGCGCATCACCCGCATCCGGTCGCTCGGCCGCAGGCGGGCGGCCCCCTCGGGATCGTGCCGGCCGAGCTCGGCGTGCAGCGCCTCGGTCGGGCGGCCCTCGGCCGCGTCCCGCACCTGCCGCCGCACGACGTCGGGCACCGGCGGCAGTTCCGAAAAGCCCTGCTCCAGCGCCCGGAAGTACAGGCCGGTGCCGCCCACGAAGACCGGCAGGCGCCCGCCGAGCGTCGCCAGCAGCGCCGCCGCGTCCCGCGCGAAGTGCCCCGCGGAGTAGTTCACGGCGCCGTCGACGTGGCCGTAGAGCCGGTGAGGCACGCGCGCCTCCTCGTCCGGGTCGGGCCGCGCGGTCAGGCGGCGCAGGTCCGCGTAGACCTGCATGGAATCGGTGTTGATCACCACGCCGCCGTGACGCTCCGCCAGCCGGGCGGCCAGCGCCGACTTGCCCGACGCGGTGGGCCCTGCGATGAGGACCGCGGCCGGGCGCCCCCCGGCTTCCCCCCGGTCTGGCGGCAAGGCGAAACTCCACGATGCTGGTCGCGGTCCTGATAGCAAACCCGGATCGGCCGTCCATCACCGACGCGGTGCTGGCCGAGACGCGCGCCGTGCTGCGGACGGAGCACCAGCCCCGGATCCTGCACGGCGAGGTGGCGGCCGAGCTGCTGGTGCCGGGCGAGCCCGCGGCCGCGGCGGCCCTCACCGACAGGCTGCGCACGGCGCTGGCCGGCGAGCCGATCGACCTCGCGGTGCTGCCCGCCGACGCGCACAGGCGCAAGCGCCTGTTCCTGGCCGACATGGATTCCACCATGATCGAGCAGGAATGCATCGACGAGCTCGCCGGGACGCTCGGCCTCAAGGACCACGTGGCGGCGATCACCGAGCGGGCGATGCGGGGCGAGATCGCCTTCGAGCCGGCCCTGCGCGAGCGCGTCGCGCTCCTGAAGGACATCCCGGTCGGCGCGGTCGACGGGCTGATCGCCGAGCACCTGACCCTGACCCCGGGCGGCGGCACGCTGGTGCGGACGATGCGGGCGCACGGCGCCCAGACCTGCCTGGTCTCCGGGGGCTTCACGCTGTTCACCGGCCCGATCGCCGCGATGATCGGCTTCGACGAGCACCGGTCCAACGTGCTGGGCGTTGCGGACGGGCGGCTCACCGGCCTGGTGGAGGACCCGATCGTCGGGAAGGCCGAGAAGCGCGCGACGCTGATCGCGCTGCGCGGGCAGCTCGGCCTCGGCGCCGCCGAGACCCTCGCGGTCGGCGACGGCGCCAACGACCTCGACATGCTGGGCGAGGCCGGCCTCGGGGTGGCGTTCCGGGCGAAGCCCGCGGTCGCGGCCGCGGCGCGGGTCCGGGTCGAGCACGGCGACCTCACCGCGCTCCTGTACCTGCAGGGCTACGCGGCGGCGGAGTTCGTGGGGTGAGGCTCAGTGGAGGGTGCGGGTCAGGGCGATGACCGCGCCGAGCACGGCGAGCGTCTGAAAGCCGATCGCGCCGACGAGCCAGCGCACCGTCTCGACCTTCGCGGAGGCGATCGCGCCCTTCACGGCCTCGATGTCGGCCTTGGTCTCGAGGCGCAGACCGTCGATGTCGGCTTTTGTGGATAGGCGGAGGGCTTCGATATCCGACTTGGTCGACTGACGAAGACTGTCAGAATCCGCCTTGGTCGAGATGCGAAGCCCCTCGATATCCGCCTGGGTCGTGAGTCGCAGTGCCTCGATGTCGCCGCGGGTCTGTATCTTGAGGGCTTCGATATCGCCGCGGACGATCTGCAGTTCGGCCTGCACGTCGCGAATGTCGGCCTTCGTCGCCAGATTCCCGTCGAAGACGTCCACCAGCGCGTCGGCCAGGCCCTCCGCCTGCTCGGGCGACAGCTTCGCCGTCTCCCGCAGGGCGCGGGCGAATTTCAGGGTGTCGAACGCAACGGCCGTCATGGGTCCGAACCCGCCCGAGCCGCACCGACTCGCGGCCCCAGTGTGCCGTGCCGCGGCGCAGCGTCAATGTGGGACCCCTGAACGCGCGAGGGCCGCCGCCCCCCGCGGAGCGACGGCCCTCGGCGACGCGATGAGACCGCTCAGTCGAGGCCGACGGCCACGAAGCGCACGTCGCCGGTGGCGCCCGCCACCAGCAGCAGGACCGACTTGCGCCCGTCCTTCTTGAGGGCGTCGATCCGCTTGGTCACCTCCGCGGGGGTGCTGACCGACTCCTGGCCGACCTCGACGATCACCTCGCCGGGCTGGATCCGCTTGTCGGCGGCGGTCGAGTTCGGGTCGACCCGGGTGACGACCACGCCCTTCACGGTGTCCTTGATGGAGTACTTCTTGCGCAGCTCGTCGGTCATGCCGGAGAGGTTGAGGCCCAGCGCCTGCCGGGTCGCGCTCTCGGGCTCCGGCTGGCGCAGGTTGGCGAGCTGCGGCTTGTCGCCGTCCTCCAGGCGGCCGAGGGTGACGGGCTTCGTCACCTCCTCGCCCTTGCGCATGACGACCACGTCGACCTTCTGACCGACCGGGGTCGAGGCGACGATGCGCGGCAGGTCGCCCGAGGCCTTCACCGGCGCGCCGTTGAACTTCAGGATCACGTCGCCGACCTCGATCCCGGCGGTCTTGGCCGGTCCCTTCTCGTCGACGCCGGCCACCAGGGCGCCCCGTGCGCCGCCCTTGAGGTTGAGCGCCTCGGCGGTGGTGTCGTCGACGTTCTGGATGCGCACGCCGAGCCAGCCGCGGCGGACCTCGCCGAAGTCGCGGAGCTGGTCGATCACGGGCTTGGCCGTGCCCGACGGGACCGCGAAGCCGATGCCCACCGAGCCGCCGGTCGGCGACAGGATCGCCGTGTTGATGCCGATCACCTCGCCGTCCATGTTGAACAGCGGGCCGCCGGAATTGCCCTTGTTGATGGCCGCGTCGGTCTGGATGTAGTTGTCGTAGGGTCCGGACTCGATGTTCCGGCCCCGCGCCGAGACGATGCCGGCGGAGACCGAGCCGCCGAGCCCGAACGGGTTGCCGATGGCGATGACCCAGTCGCCGGGCCGCATCTTGTCGGAATCGCCGAACGGCACGGCCTTCAGCGTGCGGTCGGCCGGGGGCTTCACCCGCAGGACCGCGAGGTCGATCTTCGAATCCTTGCCGACGATCTCGGCCTTCAGCTTCGTGCCGTCGTGCAGGATGACCTGGATGTCGTTGGCGTCGCCGATGACGTGGTTGTTCGTCACCACGAGGCCGGCGGAATCGATGATGAAGCCGGAGCCGAGGGAGTTCGACTTGCGCTGCTGACGCGGCCCGTCGCCGTCACCGCCGCCACCGCCGCCGCGGCCGCCGCGCCGGTTGAAGAACTCCTCGAACAGGTCCTCGAACGGGGTGCCCGGGGGCACCTGCGGCCCGGCACGGCCGGCGCGGGCCTCGACGGTGGTGGACGCGGAGATGTTCACCACCGCGTCGGTGACCTGCTCGGCGAGATCGGCGAGGGAGGCCGGCCCCTTGGCGAAGGCCGGCACCGGCAGGGCGGCCGCGGCCACGGAGACGGTGACCGAGGCGCCGATCAGGATCGAGACCATCACCGCGCGGGCGCGGGAGCGGGGCCGCGCCGGGGCGCGGTCGAACGGCGCCTCGGGGGCGCTCGCGACGGGGTGCATGGTCGACCTCTTCATGAACGCGTTTCCGGTCCCGCGGGCCCCGACCGATGGCCGATCGCCCGCGGGTTGTCCTGCACGGTAATCCCCGGGCGCCGGGGCGCCAACGGGCCCCCTCAGCGCGCCGTCCCCGCCGTGGAGCCGGTCGTCGAGCCCGTGGTGGCGCTCGGATCGGCCGGTCCGCGCGGCCCGCGGGCGGCCGGGGCGGGTGCCCGGCCCTGCGGATCGCTGAAGAAGCGGAAGAAATCCGTGTTCGGGCTGATCACCAGGCGGGTATCGGATCCCTTCAGCCCGCTCTCGTAGGCCTGCATCGAGCGGTAGAAGCTGAAGAAGTCCGCGTCCTTCCCGAACGCGTCCGCGAGGATGCGGTTCTTGTCCGCGTCACCCTGTCCACGCAGCTGCTCGGATTTCTGCGTCGCCTCGGCGAGGATGACCGTGACCTCGCGGTCGGCCTTGGCGCGGATCGTGGCGGCGATCTGGTCGCCGTTGGCGCGGATGTCGGCGGCCTCGCGCTCGCGCTCGGTCTTCATCCGCCGGTAGACGGCGGCCGAGTTCTGCGCGGGCAGGTCGACGCGGGTCATGCGCAGGTCGACGATCTCGATGCCGAGCGCCTTGGCCTGCCGGTTCACGTCCTCCTGGATCTGGTGCATCAGCTGCCCGCGATCGGTCTTCACGATCGCGTCGCGGGTCGAGCGGGCGAGCACGTTGCGCAGGCCCGAATTGGTGAAGCTCGCGAGCCGCTGGTTGGCCAGCCCGATATTGCCCACCGCCTGGTAGAAGCGCAGCGGATCGACGATCCGGTAGCGGGCGAAGGCGTCCACCTCCAGGTTCTGCCGGTCGGCGGTGAGCACCGTCTGGACCGGCAGGTCGAGGTCGAGCACGCGCTTGTCGAAGACGACCACGTTCTCCATGAACGGGATCTTGAAGTACAGGCCGGGCTTGTCCTCGCCGGTGGCGTTGAGGACGGCCCGGACGCGGCCGAACTGCAGGACGAGCGCCTGCTGCATCTGGCCGACGGTGAAGATCGAGGCGTAGAGGCCGATCGCGACGATGGCCGCGACCACGATCAGGCCGGTGCGGAGAGCCTGTTTCATCGGGCAGCTCCCGTCTGGGTCTGGGCGCGGGCGCCGAACTCGGAGAGCGGCAGCACCGGCAGCACGCCGGCCGCGGTGGCACCGCCGGGCTGCGTCCCGTTCTGGTCGATGATCACCTTGTTCACGGAGCCCAGGACCTTCTCCATCGTCTCCAGGAAGATCCGCTCGCGGCTGATCGCCGGGGCGGCCTTGTAGGAGGCGTAGACCTCGCTGAAGCGCGCGGCCTGGCCGGTGGCGTCGGCGGTCGCCTTCGTCCGGTAGGCCTCGGCCTGCTGGACGATCTGGGACGCCTTACCGCGGGCCTGCGGCACCTCGCGGCTGGCGTAGGTCTTGGCCTCGTTCTGCGCCGTGTCGGCGTCCTGCTGGGCCGCGTTCACGTCGATGAAGGCGGGGCGCACTTCCGGCGGCGGGTTGACCGAGACGAGCTGCACCACCTCGATGCGCACGCCGGCGCCGTACTCGTCGAGCGCCTTCTGGACCATCTCCTTCACCTCCTGGGCAATGCTCGACTGCTCGTTGGTGAGGATCGCCTGGATGTTGCGGCGGCCGATCACCTCGCGCATCGCGCTCTCGGAGATCGCCTTGATGGTGCCCTCCGGATTCTGGAGGTTGAACACGAAGTCGGAGGCCTTCAGCGGGTTGACCCGCCACTGCACCTCGAAGTCGAGATCGACGATGTTCTCGTCGCCGGTGAGCATCAGGCTCTCGTCCGGCACGTCGCGGTTGCGGCCCTGCCCGTTCGGGCCGGCGCGGAAGCCGATCTGGATCGAGTTCTGGGAGCCGACATCCGGCTTCACCACCCCGCCGATCGGATAGGGGAAGTTGTAGCGCAGGCCCTCGCCCTTGGTGCCGACGTAGCGGCCGAAGATGGTCTCGATGCCGACCTGACGGGGGTAGACGGTGTAGAAGCCGGTCGCGAGCCAGATGGCGACGGCCAGGACGGCGATCACCGCCGCGCTGCGGCCGCCGCCGACGCCGGTCGAGCCGCCGCCGCCGTAACCGCCGCCCGAACCGCCACCGCCGCCCGGGATCAGACCGCGCAGGCGGTCCTGCCCGCGCCGGAGCAGGTCCTCGAGGTTCGGCGGCGTCTTGCCACCGCCGCCGCCGCTGCCGCCACCCCAGGGACCACCGCCGTTACCGCCGGGCCGGCCCCAGGGCCCCCCGCCGCCGCTCTGATTGCTCCAAGGCATCCTAGCCGTCGTCTCCTGCCTGTCCGCGCCCGGCCCACGTCCCGACCGGCGCCCCCTGCCTGAACGGCCACGCTCGCCCGCCTAGTCCCGACCATCCGGACCGATCGCACCGCGACCGCTCCCGGCTGGAGGCCTCGAGGGCCCGCACGCGCATCTTCCCGCAGGATGTGCAGGCCCGGCGTGAGCGCGCGCACCCGACAGGCACCTGCGGGCGCACGCCCCGTGCTGTCAAGGCTGGCAGGTGGGCATGCCGAGCATGGTTGGCAACTGCGACATCAAGTTAGATACGCTTCACAGAAACCGTTTGAGTCGGGGCGCTGATTCTGGATTCGCTGCGTAACAAGGGCCTGCCTACGTACCCCCACAGCGAGGCCGACATATCACCTTAACTGTTCGAGGAGATGATGCTCTCTGATGCACGCAGCCCAATGCCTGGCAGAATGAAATATTAACAAAATGAAACCGATCGAACGCACAATGCCATCGATTTCATACATTGTTGCCCGGAGCAATCCGGGCGACGTAATCGGCTGCGAGAATGAATTGCCATGGAAACTAAAAACTGATCTGAAATTTTTTAGATCAGTGACTGTAGGTCACGCCGTCATAATGGGCCGCAAAACTCTCGAATCTTTAGGTCGACCGCTTCCAAACAGAATTAATATTGTCCTTTCAACAAAAGGGGGAGAAAATCGAGACAACCTTTATTGGGCGAAATCACCAGAAGACGCCCTGTTTATAGCAGATTTTTTTTCAATTATACAGGGAAATTCTCAAATCATAGTCATCGGCGGGGCGCAGATTTATCTAGTGTTCAAGCAATTGTTCACAAAAATCTATCTGACCGAGGTTCAGCATAGAATTGACTGCGGGGACGCTTATTTTAAAGAGCGATTCGATCTGCGTGAGTGGGTCCTGATAAGCAAACAAGAATTCAAGGCGTCAGATATAGATGAGTACGATTTCAATATATCGATACTGGAACGACGCAATAAATACACAAGACACAGAAAGCTGGAAGAATTTTTAGTGAGGGAGAAGCCAGACGTTTCTAAGAAGGACCTCGAAGAATTCCCTGAAAAATTTATAAATCCTCCTGCCGAAACTAAGTCACAGGGAAATCTGTCTCTTCTAGTCGCGTAACATCTTAGAGGCGAACCCTCGCACAAGCGCCGCGCCTCGGTACTCTGGAAGCCGTAGAAAGCGGATTGCCGCTCATACCGCCACCGGGGCCGCGATGGCGGGATGCGGGTCGTAGTTCTCGATGGCGATGTCCTCGAACCGGAAGGCGAAGAGGTCGCGCACCTCCGGGTTGAGCCGCAAGTGCGGCAGCGGGCGCGGCTCCCGGGCCAGGAGGGTGCGGGTCTGCTCCAGGTGGTTCCGGTAGAGATGGGCGTCGCCGAAGGTGTGGACGAAGTCGCCGACCCCGAGGCCGGTCACCTGGGCGATCATGTGGGTCAGGAGGGCGTAGCTCGCGATGTTGAACGGCACGCCCAGGAAGGCGTCCGCCGAGCGCTGGTAGAGCTGGCAGGAGAGCCGCCCCTCGCTGACGTAGAACTGGAACAGGCAGTGGCAGGGCGCGAGGGCCATCCGGTCGAGGTCGGCCGGGTTCCAGGCCGACACGATCAGGCGGCGGGAATCGGGGTTGCGCCGGATCTCGTCGAGCACCCAGGCGATCTGGTCGACCGTGCCGCCGCCGGGCCTCTCCCAGGAGCGCCACTGCTTGCCGTAGACCGGGCCGAGATCGCCGCGCTCGTCCGCCCACTCGTCCCAGATCGTCACGCCGTTCGCCTTCAGCGCGGCCACGTTGGTGTCGCCCGCCAGGAACCAGAGCAGCTCGTGGATGATCGAGCGCAGGTGCAGCCGCTTCGTGGTGACCAGCGGGAAGCCCGCCGACAGGTCGAAGCGCATCTGGTGGCCGAACACCGAGAGCGTGCCGGTGCCGGTGCGGTCGTCCTTGGCGACGCCCGCGTCGAGGATGCGCCGGAGCAGGTCGTGATAAGCGTCCATCGCCCATTCCTGCGCGCCGGCGCGCCGGCCGGCAAGCGCGCCGCCGCCATATGTCCACCGCCGTCGCGTGGGAGCCGCTCCGGCGCAGGCCTGCGCGCGGCGCCCTGTCGGCCAAGCCGACCTCAGACCGGCCCTCAAACCGGCCAGAGCAGGTAGGTCACTAGGGCGAGGTTCGACCAGCCGTGCAGGGCGATGCCGGGCCAGAGCCGGCCGGTGCGCCAGCGCAGCCAGCCCAGCGCCAGGGCGAGGGGCAGCAGCGAGACCGGCCGGGCGAGCCCCCAGGACGAGATGTGAGCGGCGGCGAAGATGAGCGCGGTGACCAGGATCGCCCCCGCGGGTCCGACGGCCGCCCGGGCGCGGGCGAAGGCCTCGCCGCGCAGCAGCAGCTCCTCGGCCACCGGCGCCAGGATCGCCAGATAGGCGAGCCAGGCCGCGACCGCCGCCTGGCTCATGAACGGCGACAGCCGCACGTGCTGGCCGAAGCTCGCGCCGAACAGCTCCGCCGTGCCGGTGACCCAGGCGATGTGCAGCACTGGCCAGACCAGCAGGAGGCCCAGCAGCGCGACCGGCCGCATGCCGTTCGGCCGCTCGCGGTCGAGGGCGAGGCGGCGGCGCCAACCGGTCCGGTCGTGCCACCACGCGCCGCCGAGCACCAGGGCGGCGAGGTAGACCTGGCGCAGGGCGTCGATCGCGAAGGCCCGGTGGGCGAGTTCCACCGCGCCCAGGAACGGGCGCCGCTCGGGGGGCAGGAACGGGTCGATCCCGCTCCAGAGGTCGAAGCCGACGCGCACCGTGGCGAGGGACAGGAGGCTCGCCGCGCCGAGATAGACGATCACGAGGGCGACCAGGGCGCCGAGCCGCCACGTCGCGCCCCAGGCGCGCTCGAGCGGGCCCCGCGCGTCGGGGACGGCGGCGCGCGACTGCGCACTTCCGGCAACAGCCTCCCCCGGAGGCTCCAAATGAGGCGGCGGCGCGACACGATCGGGCTTCAAAACCGGACCGATCCCCTCTATATCTCGGGAGCCGGTCGCGAGGCCGGCTATGGCGATAAACGTTCTTCGCAATAAACCTATCGGACCCGGGGGCGGTACCCGGCGCCTCCACCCGAGCCCAGGACATGCTGCCGCAAGGGGCGTGATCGGAACCGGGGCTTCGGCGGGGGCGAAATAGGATCGACGAGGGCGTAAAGGTTGAGCTTTCGCTCGGCATGGTTCCGCCGTTATCGGGCCTTTGCAATAGTTGCCAACGACAACTTTGCTCCGGTGGCGGTGGCCGCGTAAGCGGTCCCCAATATCGACCTGAAGTCCTAGCGGGTAGCTCCGCATAGGCGGGGTTCGGAGGCGCCTGGCAACAGAAGCCTCCACTTCAGTCCTCGGTCCGGCCATCCGCGGCGGGGCGCCGGGCAGACCGGGCGAGAGCGCGACCGCAGATGGCAGACGACCTGATCCGCTACGACCTCCTGGTACAGGACGCCCTGCGCGGCGTGGTGCGCAAGGTCCTGACCGACGCGGCCCGCGAGGGGCTGATGGGCGAGCACCATTTCTACGTCTCGTTCCGGACGGAGGCCCCCGGCGTGCGGATGTCGCAGGCCCTGCGCGAGAAGTACCCGCAGGACATGACGATCGTCCTGCAGCACCAGTTCTGGGACCTCAACGTCACCGAGCACGCCTTCGAGGTCGGCCTGTCCTTCTCGGGCGTGCCGGAGCGCCTGCTGGTGCCGTTCGACGCCCTGTCGGGCTTCTTCGACCCCTCCGTGCAGTTCGGCCTGAAGTTCGACCTCAGCGAGGCCGGCGAGACCCCCGAGGAGGCCAACGCCGCCCCGGCCAAGCCCGGTCCCCGCGGCGCCGGCTCGGAACCCGGCGAGGTGCGGCCCAAGAGCGCCGGTCTCGCGACGATCGGCGCGGGCGCGCCGAAGGGTCTTCCCGCGCCCGCCGCCCCGGGCGAGAAGGACGCCGGCAAGACCGACGACAAGGCCCCCCGCCCCGCCGCCAAGAAGGAGGGCGAGGAGGGCAGCGCCGAGGTCGTGAGCCTGGACGCCTTCCGCAAGAAGAGCTGAGATCGCCCCTGGCCGACTCGGTCACGACCTTTCCGCTGCGAGATCCGTCAGGCTCAGGCGCGGTGAGGCGAGGCGATGGGAACGCGTTCAAATCGAAGCTCGGGGCATGCCCGATAGCAGGCCTCGACCGAACGTTGCCCAGACGATCGCCCAGGGAGCTTCACACAGTCGCGGCAGGCATTTCGGACCGCGCCGGCGCCGGTCGTGCCCCAGATCGACGGTCAGGGGCTCAGAAGTTTGACGAACGCGGCGCCCGCGCCGAAGAATGCGGCCGCAGCTGCCATGCCGGCGAAACCGATGGAGAGCGGGGCCAGGACACGGTCTCGACCGAGCTTGAGCGTCTCGGCGTGCAGCTTCGCCGCCTCGGCCTGAAGCTTGGTCTGCTCGTCGATCAGCTTCCGCTGCTCGGCCACGAACTTTTCCGTCTCCGCATTGGAGCGCAGGACGCGGGCGACCTGCTCGGCATAATCCAGCGTCACGGGAGCAACGGTGTCGACCATCGCGGTTCGTGCCCGATCTCAGCCAGCGCGACTCTGCTGACCCGTTCCGGCAATGTGAGAACGCACGGGGAACCCGTCAACCCGCTCACGCTCGCCGCTCGGCCTCCATGCGCAAGCCGTGCTCCGGCCGGAGCGTCACCCGGTGGAGCGGCGTGACCGCGGGGTGATCCGCCGGCAGCCGGAAGCGCACCGCCCGGACCACGTGGGCCAGCACGATCACCGCCTCCTGGATCGAGAAGCTCTGGCCGATGCAGACCCGCGGCCCCGCCCCGAACGGCAGGTAGGCGAAGCGCGGGATCGCGTCCCGGTTCTCGGGCAGGAACCGCTCCGGCACGAAGGCCTCCGGGTCGTCCCAGAGCAGCTGGTGGCGGTGGAGCACCCAGGGCGCCACCATCACCAGCGAGCCCCGCGGCACCTTGATCCGGCCGAGGCGGTCGTCGCGGACCGCCTGCCGGCTGAGGAACGGCACCGGCGGGAACAGCCGCATCGCCTCCTCGATCACCGCCCGGGTGAAGGGCAGGCGCTCGACGGCGAAATCCCCCGGCCCGGCCGCGTCGACCTCGGCCTCGACCCGCGCCTGCGCGGCGGGATCCTGCGACAGGCAGTAGAGCGCCCAGGTCAGGGAATTGGCCGTGGTCTCGTGGCCGGCGGCGATGAAGGTGACGATGTTGGCCTTCACGGCGAGGTCCGAGAGCCCGTTGCCGGTCTCGGGATCCTGCGCGGCGAGCAGCAGGGTCAGCAGGTCCCGGGGCGCCTCGCCCCCCGCCATCAGCGCCTTGCGCCGGGCGATCAGTTCGTCGACCACCTCGGCGAAGAAGCGCCCCGCCGGGCGCGCCCGCAACCGGCCGATCCGCGGCACGAAATCGGGCACGCCGAACACGTCGAGGGGGTCGATCGGCCCGACGGCCTCGAGGAAGCGCGTGATCGCGCGGCCCAGCGCGTCGGGATCGCTCGGCAAACCTTGCGTGAAGATCGTACGCTCCAGCACGTCGAGGGTGACGCGGGTCATCTCCAGGGCGACGTCGACCCGCTTGCCGTCGCGGCGGACGAGGCGGCGGCCGAGCCGCGCCCCGGCGGCGTTCATCGCGTCGGAGAAGCCCTGGACCGTCCGGGCGTTGAAGATCGGCGCCAGCGTCCGGCGCTGGAGCCGCCACTCGTCGCCCTCGGCGCTGAGCAGGCCGTTGCCGAGCCCCGGGGCCAGCACGCGGCGCTGGAGGTCGTCCTTGCGGTAGCCGTCGGGGTTCTCGATCAGCAGGTAGCGGATCAGCGCCGGGTCGCTCACCAGGGTGATCCGGCCCATCGCGCCCTCGGCCGCCACGACCGGCAGCTTGAAATGCGCGTCCATCCAGGTGGTGATCGGGTTCTTGCGCGCCGCCCGCAGGAACTCGAACAAGCCGAGCGGCTCCTTCAGCGGCGGCGGCACGACGGGGCGGAACCGGGTGCCGGCCATCGGTTCGGAGAGATCGATCGTGGCGCTCATCGGCTCCTTGTCCGGCGGGAACAGAGCCCCGCCCTTGTCGGCGCACCGGGGAAAACCGGCATCGCGATTCACCCGCGCCTCATTTAAGTAGGCACCGCACTGCACCAGACGTAGAGGCCACGATGTCGCCCACCGAGACCGCCACCCGCACCGAGTCCGACACCTTCGGTCCGATCGAGGTCCCGGCCCACCGCTACTGGGGCGCGCAGACGCAGCGCTCGATCCAGAACTTCAAGATCGGCACCGACCGGATGCCGGCGCCGCTCGTCCACGCCCTCGGGGTGGTGAAGCAGGCCGCCGCCCTGGTGAACAAGGATCTCGGCGCCCTCGACCCGAAGCTCGCCGACGCCATCGCGGCCTCGGCCGCCGAGGTCGTGGAGGGCCGCTACGACGACGAGTTCCCGCTCGTCATCTACCAGACCGGCTCGGGCACCCAGTCGAACATGAACGCCAACGAGGTGATCGCCAGCCTCGCCAACGAGCGCCTGGGCGGCCAGCGCGGCGGCAAGTCGCCGGTCCACCCGAACGACCATTGCAACCGCGGCCAGTCCTCCAACGACACCTTCCCCACGGCCATGCACATCGCGGTGGCCCGCGAGATCCAGGGCCGCCTGCTGCCGGCACTCTCCCACCTCCACGCCGCCCTCGACGCCAAGGCCAAGGCGTTCGACGCGATCGTCAAGATCGGGCGCACCCACCTGCAGGACGCGACGCCGGTCTCCCTCGGCCAGGAATTCTCCGGCTACGTCGCGCAGGTCGCCCTCGGCGGCTCGCGGGTCGCCGCGACCCTGCCGGGGGTGCTGGCGCTCGCCCAGGGCGGCACGGCGGTCGGCACCGGCCTCAACGCCCATCCGGAATTCGCCGAGCGCTTCGCCGCCAAGGTCGCCGAGCTGACCGGCCTGCCCTTCACGTCGGCCGAGAACAAGTTCGAGGCGCTCGCGACCCACGACGCCCTGGTGTTCACGCAGGGCGCCCTCTCGGCGCTCGCCGCCGGCCTGTTCAAGATCGCCCAGGACATCCGCTTCCTCGGCTCGGGCCCGCGCTCCGGCCTCGGCGAGCTGTCGCTCCCCGAGAACGAGCCCGGCTCCTCGATCATGCCCGGCAAGGTCAACCCGACCCAGTGCGAGGCCCTGACGATGGTCTGCGCCCAGGTGATCGGCAACGGCACCACGGTGAGCTTCGCCGGCTCCCAGGGCAATTTCGAGCTCAACGTGTTCAAGCCGGTGATCGCCAACGCGGTGCTGCAGTCGATCCGCCTGCTCGCCGACGCGGCGGTGAGCTTCACCGACAATTGCGTCGTCGGCATCAAGGCCAACGAGGACAAGATCGCCGACCTGATGAGCCGGTCGCTCATGCTGGTCACCGCGCTCGCCCCCTCGATCGGCTACGACAAGGCCGCCGAGATCGCCAAGACCGCGCACAAGAACGGCACGACCCTCAAGGAGGAGGCCCTGCGCCTCGGCTACGTGACCGAGGCGGAGTTCGAGCGCGTGGTGCGGCCGGAGACCATGCTGGCCCCCAGCGCCGATTAGTTTCTTGGGATTTGGCCGGCGCGGGTGTCCTGCGCCGGTCGCCATTGCCGGGAGGCGATCCATGGCCGAGATCATCAACCTGCGTCAGGTCCGCAAGGCGAAGGCCCGCGCCGAGGCCGACACGAAGGCCGAGTCCAACCGCATCGCCTTCGGGCAGCCGAAGAAGGCCAGGACCCTCCAGCAGCGCCGCAAGGCCCTGGAGACCGAGCGGCACGAGGGCCACCGCCTGGAGCGGGGCGAGCCCGATCCGGCAGACTGAGAGCAGATCCGGATGCAGCAGCCCCACCGTCCTTGCGAGCGGAGCGAAGCGATCCAGTCGCGCCACGCCGACCAGGGTCGCGCTGCCCTGGATCGCTTCGCTCCGCTCGCGAGGACGGGACGCGCAGCCGCCTCGCCATGAGCCCGGGCATCACCAAGCGCTCCGTGATGATCGCCGGCCACCGGACCAGCGTGTCCCTGGAGGACCCGTTCTGGGCGGCCCTGCGGGCGATCGCGGAGGCGCGGGGCCAGTCGGTCCAGGCCCTTATCGGGCACATCGACGCCGGCCGCGACGGCCAGAACCTGTCCTCGGCGATCCGCGTGTTCGTGCTGGAGGCCGTCCGCGCGATGCCGGAAACGTGAGCGCCGCGCGCCCTGGCCGCTCTCCCGATCCTGAATAGGTGTCTGACGATCGCGTGACAAATCCACGCACGAAGGAGACCCCATGGCCAGTAGAGAGCCGCTGCTCAAGACCATCCCGATCGCGGAGCTGCGCCCGACGCAGATGACCGTGGGCTACCGGGAAGTGGCGGAGAAGCGGCGGCGCTGGCGGGAGTACGACGGCGAGAAGAAGAAGGAATTCCTCGGCGCCCACATGATCCCGACGCTGCTCGGGCCGAAGAAGCGCCACTACATCATCGATCACCACCACCTCTCCCGCGCCCTGCACGAGGAGGGCGTCGAGAACGTGCTCGTCACCGTGGTGGCCGACCTGCACTACCTCGACAAGGACGCGTTCTGGACGGTCTGCGACCACAAATCCTGGACCCACCCCTACGACGCCGACGGCGTGCGCCAGCACTTCGACGACATCCCGAAATCCGTCGACGCCCTGGTGGACGACCCCTATCGCAGCCTCGCCGGCGAGCTGCGCCGGGCCGGCGGCTTCGCGAAGGACACAACGCCGTTCAGCGAGTTTCTCTGGGCCGACTTCCTGCGGCGGAACATCAAGGAGAAGCGGATCGAGAACGACTTCTCCTCGGCCCTGGAGCGGGCGATGTCGCTGGCCAAGTCCAAGGACGCCGACTACCTGCCCGGCTGGTGCGGGCCGGTGACCCGCCACGTCCGCTGAGACCCGCAGACGGTCGCGGCGGCGCCTCGAGCGCTCTTCCGCCGAAGCGGACGCCGGTTCGGCGCCGGAGAGCGCGTCACGGCAGAGGCTTGGAGCCGCGCACGGTCGCAACGCGATCGGGCACGGCTCTAGATGCCCCAGTAGGGCGCCGCGTCGTAGTAGCGGTGGATCTGCTCCTCCCAGGCGCCGTCCGCGGCCGGATCGGTGCCCTCGGGGGTGCGGGCCGGGGCGGCGCGCAGCTGCGCCTCGGTGATGTCGACCACGTAGGCGTCCTGCTGCGGCTCGAACCGCAGCACCGACCAGGGCAGCGTGTAGAAGTCCTCGCCGAGGCCCAGGAACCCGCCGAAGCTCATCACCGCGTAGGCGACCCGACCCGAGACCTTGTCGAGCATCAGCCGCTCGATCCGTCCGACCCGTGTCCCGTCGGGCCGGCGGACATCCGTCCCGATGACCCGATCGCTGGCGATCAGGCGGCGGGGCTCCCGGCCGGCCGGGTTCGCCGTGCCGGGCTGACCGGTGTCCGTTCCCGTTCCCGTGGCCGTCATCGCCGCCTCCCGACCGTTTCCGCGCGACGCGCGCCGTCTGCCCGAAAAACGCCCCGCCCCTGGGCCACGTTCCGGCGGGCGCCCGCGCCCGCCCTCTCCAGCCGGACGAACAGCCCCCGCATGCCGATGCCGCGTTTCGCCCAGAGCCTCGCGCTCGCCGCCCTGCTCCTGCCCGCCGCCGCGCAGGCCCAGGATCGCGGCAGCGTCAATCCGAAGCCGCTGCCGCCCCTGGAGCATCCGGACGCGCCCTCGACGCCCGCCAAGGCCCTGTTCGGGCGGGTCACCAAGGCGTCCTCCGGTCCGGCCCACATCTACGGCTTCTACGCCAAGGGCTGCTTCGCCGGCGGCGAGGCGCTGCCGCTCGACGGGCCGAACTGGCAGGTCATGCGCCCGTCCCGCAACCGGATGTGGGGCACGCCCTACCTCGTCGACTTCATCGAGCGGCTGTCGCAGAAGGCCGCCCGGGTCGGCTGGCCCGGCCTCCTCGTGGGCGACATGGCCCAGCCCCGCGGCGGCCCGATGATCACCGGCCACGCCTCGCACCAGATCGGCATCGACGCCGACGTCTGGCTGACGCCGATGCCCGACCACCGCATGAGCCGGGCGGAGCGCGAGGAGACCTCGGCCACCGACATGGTCCGCCGCGATCGCCTCGACATCGATCCCCAGGTCTGGACGCCCACGCACCTGCAGCTGATCAAGATCACCGCCGAGCAGCCGGAGGTGGAGCGCATCTTCGTCAACGCGGCGATCAAGAAGGCCCTCTGCCGCGACGCCGCGGGCAGCCGCTGGATGTCCAAGGTCCGCCCGATGTACGGGCACAATTACCACTACCATATCCGGCTTTCCTGCCCGGCCGGCCAGGAGGATTGCCAGCCCCAGGGCGCGCCGCCGCCAGGCGATGGCTGCGACGACCTCAGCTACTGGTTCTCGGACGCGGTGCTCCACCCGAAGCCCCCGAAGACGCCGCCGAAGGCCAAGCCCGCCATGACCATGGCGGCGCTGCCCGCCGCCTGCCGGGCGGTGCTGAAGGCGCCGTAGGCCGGGCCCCCGGGGATGGTCGCCGCTCAGGGCGCGGCCGCCTCCGCGTAGGGCGTGCCGGCCAGCGCCGCCGCGAGGCCGGCCGTCCCCCGGTCGATGACCGCCAGGAAGGCGGCATTCGCCGCCTCCGTCCGCCGCGTCGCCCGGAAGGTCCGGTGCGCCCGGAGGAAGGCCACGCTCCAGGTCGCCAGCAGCAGGCCGGCCGCCAGGTCGGCGTCGGGATCCTCAGGCCCGCGCCCGACGGATTCGGCGAGCGCGACCCGCACCACGCCCGCGAGTTCGTCCCGGATCGCCCGGGCCCGGGCCTTGAGCGTCTCGCTCCCGGCCGCCGTCGCGACGAAGGCGCCGCTGCGCGCCGAGAATTCCACGACCGGGTTGCGGCCCGTCACCAGCCGGTGCGCCAGCTGGCGGAGCGTCTCGACCGGCGCGACCCGGGGATCGCGCTGCCGCAGGGTCTCGCGCAGGAGTGCGCGCCCCTCCTCATCGCGGTCGTAGAACATGTCCTCCTTGCGGGGGAAATGGTTGAACACGGTCATCCGGCCGACATCCGCAGCCGCCGCGATCTCATCCACCGTCACGGCGTCGAAGCCGCGCTCCAGGAACAGCCGCGTGGCGGCGTCGGAGATGGCCTGCCGGGTGGCGAGGCGCTTGCGGGACCGGCGGTCGGGAGGCGTTGACATGCGCCGCCTCATACCACATCCATCCATGGACTGAGTATAGAAATGGATTAAGTCCATGGATGAGCCTGTCGACGTCATCGTGGTTGGAGCCGGGCCGGTCGGGCTCCTGACCGCCATCGAGCTGACCCTCGGGGGCGCGCGCGTCCGGGTGCTGGAGCGCCTCACCGAGCCGAGCACCACCATCAAGGCGCTGGGGCTCGGCCCCCTGGGCGTCGAGGCGCTGCAGCGGCGGGGGATGGGCGCGGCGATCGAGGCCGCCGAGGCGCGGAGCCTCGCGGCGATGGGCCGCTTGCCGGGTCAGGTCGGCGGCGGCCCGCGCGGGGCGCAGTTCAGCGGCCATTTCGGCTTCCTGTTCATCCGCCGCGGCCCGCAGGCGGAGCCGGACCGGCGCATGCGCGCGGTCGATCAGCAGAGCCTCGAAGCCATGCTGCTCGACCGCGCCGCGGCGCTCGGGATCGACCTGCGCCGCGGCTGCACGCTCACGGGCTTCACGGAGGCGGCCGACGGGGTCGAGGTGGCCTGGACCGCGCCGACGGGCGACGCGCGCGTCCGCTGCGCCTATCTCGTCGGCTGCGACGGCGGCCGCAGCGCGGTCCGCAAGATGGCCGGCTTCGCCTTCCCCGGCACGCCGCCGACGCTCACCATGTACCAAGCGATCGCCGATCTCGACGATCCCGCCGGCGCGCTGCCGGTCGGCTGGCACCGCGGGCCGGGGGGCGTCTACGGCCACGGGCCGTTCCCGCGCCGCCTGTTCATGCTGGATTTCAGCGGCCCGCCGGCCGACCGGCAGGCGCCCGTCACGCGCGACGAGATCGAGACCGCGCTGCGCCGGGTCAGCGGCACGGACGTCCGCGTCGCCCGGGTCGCGGTCGCGAACCGGTGGGCCGACAACACGCGCCTCGTCGACACCTACCGCCGGGGCCGCGTGCTGCTCGCCGGCGACGCGGCGCATGTCCACGCGCCCTTCGGCGGCCAGGGCCTGAGCCTCGGCCTGGGCGACGCCGCCAATCTCGGCTGGAAGCTCGCCGCCGTGCTGCGCGGGGAGATGCCCGAGACCCTGCTCGACACCTACACGGCCGAGCGGCGCCCGGTGGCCGAGGCCGTCACGGCCAACACCCGCGCCCAGGCGGCGATCCTGCGGCCCGATCCGCAATCGGGCGCGCTGCGCGACCTGATGGCGCGGCTCCTGGAGAGCGACGAGGTCAGCCGGATCCTCGGCGGCCTGATGCGCGGCCTGAGCGCCCGGTACGATCTCGGCTCGCCCGAGGACGCGGTCGGCCGGATGGCCGGCGACGGGCCGCTCGGCGCCGGCGGCGCGACGCTCTACGGCGCGATGCAGGACGGCCGGGGCCTCCTCGTCGACGGCAGCGCCGACGGCGCGGCCTCCCGGATGGTCGCCGCGGCGACGGGCCGGGTGACCTGCGTGGCGGTCCCGGACGGGCCCTCGACGCTGGTCCGCCCCGACGGCTGCGTCGCCTGGACGGGCGCGGCAACCGCCCTCGACGGCCTGCGGGAGGCGGTGGGCCGCTGGTTCGGCCCGTCACCGGCCGGGCCGCTCGGCGCGCCGGCTCCGATGTGCTAACCGCCCCGGATGCCCCGCTGGCTCTTCATCCTCCTCGCGACCGCCCTCGCCCTCTCGGTCCTCGGCAGCGTCCTGATCGTGCTGCGCAGCCCGAACAGCACGCCGCCCCTGCGGGGCGGCGCCGCCGGCGCCCCGGCGCCGGGCCCGCAGACGCGGCCCGACAGCCGGAGCCCGTGAGGCTCGGGCGGCGCCGCCGGTTCCCGCCGGGTCGCAACAGCCGGCCGGGTTCTCGACCGGGTTCTTGGCCAGCTTCTTGGCCAGCTTCTTGGCCGGGGCCTGCTGGTGGCAGGCCCCCGCGAAGCGGTGCGCCAGCGGCCCGCCTCCCGGTCTCGGGCGCCGCCCGATACGGGAAGGCGGGGACCGCCGGACGACGTTCGGCGCCCGCCCTCCGCGAACCGCGCCGCGAGAGACTGGACCGCGCGGGCAAATTCCGGCTTGGTGCCCCGACGACGCGGGTCGGACGTCCGCCCTGCGCGGCGCTGTGAGGGGCTGATCCGGATGGAGACGGGCGGGACCGCCACGAGCCACGTGCCGGACGACCTCAAGGCGGAGGCGCACCGGGGCGATCCCTTCGCGGCCGCCGTGCGGGCGACCCGGATGCCGATGATCATCACCGATCCGGCCCAGCACGATAACCCGATCGTCTTCGTGAACGACGCCTTCCTGAAGCTGACCGGCTACACCCGGATGGAGGTGGTCGGCCGCAATTGCCGCTTCCTGCAGGGGCCCGACACCGAGGCGGCGGCCGTCGACCGCCTCCGCGCGGCCATCCGGCGGGAGGAGGACATCCGGGTCGACCTCCTCAACTACCGCAGGGACGGCTCGACCTTCCAGAACGCCCTCTACGTCGGCCCGGTGCGGGACGAGGCGGGACGGGTGGTCTACTTCTTCGCCTCGCAGCTCGACGTCAGCGAGCACTACGCGCTGACCGCCGAGATCGAGCGGCTGAAGGCCGCCCTGGCCGAGGCCGAGGCCAAGCTCGCGGCCCGCTAGCCCGTCCGGAGGATCAGGGCTTCGTCGGATCAGGGCTTCGTCAGGAACCCGATCGGCTCGCGGCCCGGCTGGCCGAGCCAGAGCAGGACCGCGCCGAGGCCGAGGCCGATCAGGGAGGCCGGCGCCAGGGTGAGCGGCAGGCCCAGGATGTGCCAGAGCCAGGGCGCCGCCCCCTCCACGCTGCCCTGCAGGGCGCTGGCCTTGTCCTTGAACAGGGTGGCGATCACGTCGGAGAGCGGCGTCACCCGCAGCCCGTTGTTGGCGATGGAGCGGGCGCCGTCGTAGACCAGCGCGACGAAGCCGCCGGCCATCAGCAGGAAGCCCAGGACGCGGGCCAGGAAGCGGAACATCGCGGGGCCTTCTGAGCCTTGCCTTACGGGCCGTGGGTGCCGGATCGGCGCGCCCGCCCCGGGAGTATGGGGCCGCGCCGCAAGGTGCAAGCGCCTGGGGCGAGCGTCGATCCGCGCGGTTGCGGGGCCCTCGGGCCCGTGCCACAGGGTCGCCCGGCGGCGGCGGGCCGTGCAGGGAACGGTCGACCTTGGACGCGCGCGCGACGAATCTCGGCCTCGTGATCTTCGATTGCGACGGCGTCCTCGTGGACAGCGAGCCCCTGAGCCTCGCCTGCCTGACGGCCGGGCTCAACCGGATCGGCGTGGACATCGACTTCGCCACCGTGCGGGCGCGCTTCACCGGCACCGCGATGCCCTCGATCATGGCGCATATCGCCCGCGACTACGGCGTCACCGCCCCGGACGGCTTCGTCGAGGCGGTGAAGGCCGAGACCCTGGCGCTGTTCGACGCGGAGCTGCGGGCGATGCGCGGCGTCGCCGAGGCGGTCGCCGCCGTGGGCCTGCCGGTCTGCGTCGCGTCGAGCAGCGACCCGGTGCGGCTGCGCCACTCCCTGACGCTGACCGGGCTGCTCCCCCTGTTCGGCGACCGCGTCTTCTCCTCGGCGCAGGTGGCGCGGGGCAAGCCCTTCCCCGACCTGTTCCTGTTCGCCGCCGAGCGGATGGGCGTCGCTCCGGCGGCATGCCTCGTGATCGAGGACAGCGTTCCCGGGGTCACGGCGGCCCGGAGCGCCGGCATGCGGGTCGCGGGCTTCACTGGCGGCGGCCACTGGGGTCACGACCCGGCGGGCGCCGGGCTCGCGGAGGCCGGCGCGGCCCGGATCTTCTCGGACTTCTCCGACCTCGCCGCGGTGATCGCCGCGGCCTGAACGATCCGCCTCCCGGACGCGTGCCCGGGACCGGCTTCCTGCCAGGCCGGCCCTCGAAATCGGAAGTCCGTTCCGTTGACGGTGCGCCGTGCCGCGCCCATCTTCAGGGGTGCCGGCCCGGCCGCGCACCTCGGGTGCGCGACAGGGCGGGCCGCGGTCCTTTGAGAAGCGTAGCTTGCGCCGCGTGATCAAACGCTAAAGCACTGCGCTGGCCCCGTGCCGCGCGGTCCTTCAGTCTGGAGGACGTCCGATGGTCACTCGCACATCGTCCCTTCGATACCCGCTCCCGATCGCCCCCTGCTGCCCCGCCGCCCGCCGGCGCTGTCGACGCTGAGCCCCGTCGATCCTCCGCAGCAACCAACGCGATCCGGCACGGCGACCGGCCGGCCCAGGGAGTTCCCGATCCGATGCACAGCCTCGCAGAGTACAAACCCGAAGACCGTCCCGACCTCGCGGACCCGGCCCTCGGCCCGAGCGAACCCGCCCGGGTGATCGAGATCGGTGAGGTCACCGCCGGGATCGCCGTCCCCGAGGGGCGCGGCGTCCGGTTCTTCTCGTCCGCGCGCGATTTCGACGGGCTCGACGGCGCCGTGTTCCGTACGGCCGAGCAGGCCGCCCGCGCGGCCCGCGCGCGCATGAGCGCCCGGTCCCCCGACCGGTCGCACCGGCCCGCGCTGCGGCGAGCCTGACCCGCCCGCTACTTGCTGCACTCGTCCCGGGTGCGCTTCATGGCCTCCGCGAATCCGCCGAGCGCGTACTCGTCGCTCGTCGGGTTCCCGCGCATCGACGTGGCCTTGATGATGATCTTCGGGTTGCGGGCGCTCATCTCGGAGACGACCCGCGCCTCCTCGGCGGGGTTCTGCAGCCAGGCATTGCCGTCCTTGACCACGAGGCCGTAGCGGCTGGCGCCGAGGTTGAGGCTCGGGTCGGTCGGCGCGGCCGCGGAGCCGGGCTTGACCTGGGAGGCCGCGGGCTTCGACGGGAAGCCCAGCATCACCGCCACCTCGTTCTGGATGTTCTCGCCCTTGCGCACGCTCACGAACAGGTAGGCGGTGTCGCGCTTCAGGGTCTTGGGCGAGCGCGTCTGCGGCTGCGCGATCGCGTAGCAGAGCTTGTTGCGGCCGTCGCCGTTCACGAACACGTTCCAGTCGCCGAAGATCGCCACCGGGGTGGCCTGCTGCATCCCCGGCGGGGTCGCGGTCTTCTTCTCGGCGCGCTTGCTCCGCTCGCGGCCGTGCCGCCGCCCGCGCCGCGACGGGGCCGCGTCGCCACCGCCGGCGTCCGGGGCCACCGCCGCGTCCTGGGCGTGGGCCGCCGTCGCGACCAGGCAAGTCCCGCCGAGCACACCTCCGACGAGGCCGGTAACCAGCCCGGAGGCGAGCAGGGCGAGAGCTCCGACCGGGAGCGAGCGGGGGACGCGGACCATCTTCACTTCCTGACGACGGGCGGCTCCGTCAGGAGCCGGACCGGGGTTCGGGATTAGTGAAGCTTGCGTAAAACGTCGGCAAGATGGCGGGGCGGGATCCGTCGACAATCAGACGGCGCGGGCTTCCGTCGCCCGGGCCGCGATGACGCCGGCCGGGACCGGCAGCGGCTCGACCGCCGGGCCGGCGGGCACCGCGATGGCGTTCGGCCGGGCCGGCGCGGCGCGCTGGCGGGGCGGATCGTTGTAGGGGGTGTTGTAGCCCTTGCGGACGGCGGCCCAGTAGGACTCGCGCGTCAGGCCCGAACCGGTCAGGGCGGCGTCGATCATCGCCGTGGCGTGCGCCGCGAAATCCGGCACCTCCTCCGTGTTCAGCCAACTCTCGACAGGCATCCTGCGAACTCCGATCCAGACGGCGAAGCTTGTAGCTGAGCGGACTTAGCCAGACGGTGAACGCGCGGGCGGGCCGAGGGTTGCAATGCACAATTTTGAACGGTCCTGTGGATGAGCGGGGCCCGATCCCCGGTCCGAGGCGACCGGGGGGCCGCCGCGCGGGCGGAGCGGCGGGCCGCAGGCCCCCGGCAACCCTCGGGGGCTAGCGGCGCGAAGCGCCAGCCGGCGCCGGTCGCCGTCGGCCGCGGCGGCTCAGCCCAGCCGCTCGATCCAGGCCTGCGCCTGGCGCCGGACGTTGTCGGGCGCGGTGCCGCCGTAGCTGGTGCGGCTCGCCACCGAGTTCTCGACGCCCAGCACCGCGTAGACCGCCTCGGTGATCCGCGGCTCCGCCTCCTGCATCTCGGGTAGCGACAGCTCTTCGAGCCCGACGCCCTTGGCGGAGGCCGCGCCGACGAGGCGGCCGGTGACGTGGTGCGCCTGCCGGAACGGCAGGCCGAGCTCGCGCACCAGCCAGTCGGCGAGGTCGGTGGCGGTGGCGTAGCCGGAGCCGGCGGCGCGGCCGAGCACTTCGGCGTTGGGCTCCAGGTCCTTCACCATGCCGGTCATGGCGGCGAGGCACAGGGACAGCGCCTGGAGGGCGTCGAAGGTGCCCTCCTTGTCCTCCTGCATGTCCTTCGAGTAGGCGAGCGGCAGGCCCTTCATGACGATGAGCAGGCCGGTCAGCGCGCCGATGATCCGGCCGCTCTTCGCGCGCACCAGCTCGGCGGCGTCGGGGTTGCGCTTCTGCGGCATGATCGACGAGCCGGTCGTGAACCCGTCCGACAGCCGCACGAAGTTGAACTGGGCCGAGGTCCAGACCACCAGCTCCTCGGCGAAGCGCGACAGGTGCACGGCGCAGATCGAGGCCGCCGCCAGCGCCTCCAGGGCGAAGTCGCGGTCGGCGACCGAGTCGAGGGAGTTGGCGGTCGGCCGGTCGAAGCCGAGGGCCGCCGCGGTGGCGTGCCGGTCGATCGGGAAGGACGTTCCGGCGAGCGCGGCGGCGCCCAGCGGGCACTCGTTGAGCCGCGCCCGGGCGTCGCGGAACCGGCCCCGGTCGCGGGCCAGCATCTCGACATAGGCGAGGCAGTGGTGGCCGAAGGTCACCGGCTGGGCCGACTGGAGATGGGTGAAGCCCGGCATCACGGTGCCGGCGTGCTTCAGCGCCGCCTGGCTGAGGGCGCGCTGCAGGTCGGCGGCCTGCTGGTCGAGGGAATCGAGGGTGTCGCGCACCCACAGCTTCATGTCGGTGGCGACCTGGTCGTTGCGCGAGCGCGCCGTGTGCAGCCGCCCGGCGGCCGGGCCGACGATCTCGGTGAGCCGGCTCTCCACCGACATGTGGATGTCCTCGAGCTCGCGCTTGTACACGAAGCTTCCGCCCTCGATCTCGTCGCGCACGGACTTGAGCCCGGCCTCGATCGCGGCCACATCCTCCGCCGGCAGGATGCCGGCTTGGCCCAGCATCGCCACATGCGCCAGCGAGCCGCGGATATCCTGGGGCGCGAGGCGCTTGTCGAATCCGATGGAGGCGTTGATCTCCTCCATGATCTCCGCCGGGCCGCTCGCGAAGCGGCCGCCCCACATCCGGTTGCTCATGTCGATCCTTCCGCGCCCTGACCGTCCCGAGGCCCGAGCCTGATGCCCGGCCGCACGCCCATCCTGGCCGGCGCGGGCGTCGCCGCGCTCGCCGTCCTCGGCCTCGCCCTATACGGGAGCGGTCTCCTGCCCGGCAACACGGGCGGCGCCCTTCAGCCCTGCGCCGCCGCCAAGCCGGCGCTGGCCCGGGTCGATGCGGCCGCGAAGGGCGAGGTCGCCGCCATGCAGGCCCCGCCGCAGGCCCGGCCCGCGCCGGACATCCGGTTCAAGGGGCCGGACGGCGCCGAGACCGGCCTCGCCGACCTCAGGGGCCGGCTGCTCCTCGTGAATCTCTGGGCGACGTGGTGCGCGCCCTGCAAGGCCGAGATGCCGGCCCTCGACCGGCTCCAGGCGCAGCTCGGCGGGCCCGACTTCCAAGTCGTCGCGATCAACGTCGACACGCGCAACCTCGAGAAGCCGTCGGAATGGCTGAAGCAGGCGGGCATCCACGACCTCGCCTTCTACGCCGATCCCGGCGGCCGCGTGCTGCCGATCCTCCAGCGCGACACGCAGTCGCCCGGCCTGCCGACCACGATGCTGGTCGACGCGCAGGGCTGCACGATTGGGGTGATGAAGGGGCCGGCCGCGTGGTCGAGCGCGGACGGGCTGGCGCTGATCCGCGCGGCGCTGGGGCGGACGTCGTAACGGTCGCGGCCGCGCGGTTGCGCGCGTCTCCGATGCGCGGCAAGGCGTGTCGCGATGACCTCGCCCGCACCTGACCGCGCCCCTCCGAGGCGGAGGCCCCGCCCCCTCTCGATCATCCGCACGCTGCTCGCCGGCGAGGCGGCGGGCGGGCTGATCCTGATGGCGGCGGCGGCCCTGGCGCTGGTCGTCGCCAACGGGCCGCTCGCGGACACCTACGCGCACGCCCTCCACGCCGAACTCGGCCCGATGAGCGTGCAGCACTGGATCAACGACGGCCTGATGGCCGGGTTCTTCCTGCTGGTCGGCCTGGAGATCAAGCGCGAGGCCCTCGACGGGCGGCTGCGGACCTGGCCCGACCGGGTCCTGCCCGGCGTCGCGGCGCTCGGCGGCATGGCGGTCCCGGCCGCATTCTACGCGCTCACCAATCTCGGGGCCGGCACCCTGCGGGGCTGGGCGATCCCGGCCGCCACCGACATCGCCTTCGCGCTGGGCGTCCTCGCGCTCCTCGGGTCGCGGGTGCCGGTCTCCCTCAAGATCTTCCTCAGCGCGGTCGCCATCGTCGACGACCTCGGCGCCGTGGTGGTGATCGCGCTGTTCTACAGCTCCGGCCTCGACCTCACCATGCTGGCGCTCGCCGCCGCGGTGCTGGCCGCCCTCTACGGCCTCAACCGGGCGGGGATCGGGTGGCTCCCGGCCTACGGGCTCCTCGGCCTCGTGCTGTGGGTCCTCGTGCTGCGCTCCGGGATCCACGCGACGATCGCGGGCGTGCTGCTCGCGCTCACGATCCCGATCCGGGTCAGCCCGGGCCGGCCGGAGGACGCGCACTCGCCCCTGCACCGGCTGGAGCACGCCCTCGCCCCCTGGATCACCTACGGGGTGGTCCCGGTCTTCGGCTTCGCCAATGCCGGCGTCGACCTCTCCGGCCTCACCCCCGAGGCCCTGCTCCAGCCGGTGACGCTCGGCATCGCGGCGGGCCTGTTCCTCGGCAAGCAGGCCGGCGTGTTCGCGAGCCTGCGGCTGGCCGTGGCGCTGGGATGGGCCAAGCGCCCGGCCGGGGCCGGCTGGGGGCAGGTCTACGGGGTCGCGGTCCTGTGCGGCATCGGCTTCACCATGAGCCTGTTCATCGGCGGCCTCGCCTTCCCGGACCCGCAGCACGAGACCGCCGTGAAGCTCGGCGTGCTCGCGGGCTCGGCCCTGTCGGGACTCGCCGGCGCGGCGATCCTCCTCGTCGCGAAGCGCCGCGTCGCCCCACACTAGGGGGCGGCGCGCTTCGTCATTGCGAGCGCAGCGAAGCAACCCAGTGCAGCGGAACATCGGGAAGCGTGGCGCCGTCTAGATTGCTTCGCTCCGCTCGCAATGACGGCGGCGCAAGGACGGCACCTCTTCCACGTGCCGGGCTCCGTCCGGCGCGAAAATGCGCTACCCCCCGTGGGCATGCGCTTCTATCTCGGCCTCGCCACCACCTTCCACGACCCGGCCCTCGCCCTGGTCGGGCCCGACGGCACCCTGCTCTTCGCCGAGGCGGCGGAGCGCGCCCTGCAGTACAAGCGCGCGCCGAACTGCGAGCCGGACGCCCCGTCGCAGATGGCCGCGCTGCTGAAGGCGCACGTCCCGCCGGGCTCGGAACTCGTCGTCGCCTCGACCTGGGGCCCGCAATTCACCGACTTCCTGCGCGGCCAGGCCGGTGCCGGGGCCTTCGACCTGATGGCGCTCGCCACCCACACCACGGCGCTCAACCGCTCCTTCGTGCCCGAGCAGGCCGAGCGGGTGTTCATCGCCGACCTCCACGGCGCCCAGGAGCGGGCCGGCCACGGCACCCTGCTGGCCCTGAACCAGGAGGCGCGGATCAGCGGCGCGGCGCCCCGGGCGACGATCGCCGGGCAGCGGCGCTACCCGCACCACCTGTGCCACGCCGCCTACGGCCTCTGGGGCAGCCCCTTCGAGACGGCCACCGCCCTGGTGGTCGACGGCATGGGCGAGACCGGTGCGGCGGCGATCTACCGCCTGGAGGGCGGCCGGATCACGGAGCTGCGCCGCCACCGCGGGCGCGGCTCGCTGGGCTTCCTGTACGGGCTGATCACCGACCTCGCCGGCTTCGATCAGGTGAAGGGCGAGGAGTGGAAGATCATGGGGCTCGCCCCCTACGGCCGGCCCGACCCGGACCTCGCCGCCCTGCTCGGCCGGCTCTGCACGGTCGAGGGTCACCGCCTGCGCTACGCCGACGCGGAGACGATCCGGGCGGTCGCCGCGGAGATCCGCGCCCGCCGCCCCGCCGACGCCCTGGAGAACGGCTGGCCCGACCTCGCCCGCTGCGGCCAGGACCTGTTCGGGACGCTCATGGACGCGCTGGTGGCGGAGGCCCACGCGCTGGCGCCGTCCGAGAACCTCGTGATCGCCGGCGGCTGCGGGCTGAACTCCTCCTACAACGGCCGGGTGCTCGGCCGGTCCGGCTTCACCCGGCTGCACGTGCCCTCGGCCCCGGCGGACGACGGCAACGCGGTCGGCGCGGCGTGGCTCGCCTACGCGGAGGACCATCCGGACTGGGCCGGGCCGCCGCCGGCGCAGCGCCCGCTCTCGCCCTATCTGGGCTCGCGGGTCCCGACCGGCGCGATGGAGCGGCTCGCCGAGCAGGAGCCCCGGGCCCGGCGCGTCGGCCACGCGGAGGCGACCCGCGCGGCGGCGCGGATCCTGGCCGAGGGCGGCCTCGTCGGCTGGGTGCAGGGCCGGGCGGAGTTCGGGCCCCGGGCGCTCGGCAACCGGTCGATCCTGGCCGATCCGCGGCCGGAGGGCGCCAAGGACGCGCTCAACGCCAAGGTGAAGTACCGGGAGGCGTTCCGGCCGTTCGCGCCGTCGATCCTGGCGGAGGCCGGGCCGGACTGGTTCGAGGATTACGCCGACAGCCCCTACATGGAGCGCACCCTGGTCTGGCGCGAGGCGGTCCGCGCCCGCGTCCCGGCGGTGGTCCACGCGGACGGCACCGGCCGGCTCCAGAGCGTCACGGCGGCGCGCAACCCGGCCTACGCGGCCCTGATCGGCGCCTTCGCGGCGATCACCGGCGTGCCGATCCTGCTCAACACGAGCTTCAACGTGATGGGCAAGCCGATCCTCCACGGCGCGGAGGACGCGATCCTGATGTTCTACACCACCGGCCTCGACGCCCTCGTGGTCGAGGACTGGCTGGTCGTGAAATGAGACGCGCCGCGCCCCAGGGGAACGCGGCGCCAGTTCGATAACCGCGGACGCGATTTACTCGCAGACCTCGACGCGGCGGTAGGTGAACTCGCCGTCGCCGAGCCACTCCTTGCGGCGCTCGTAGTGGCAGATCGGGCCGCGGCGCTCGCGCACCACGATGGTCTCGGGCTCCTCGACCACGACCCGGCGCGGGCGGTACTCCGGCGGCGGCGGGGGCGGCGGGTTCGCGCCGTTGACGAGGGCGCTGCCGACCATGCCGCCGACGACGCCGGCCGCGAGGCCGCCGACGATGGCGCCGGTCTGGTCGCGGGCGGTGGCCGGGGCGACCGCCCCGAGCACCAGGGTGACCGCGAGGGCTGCGGCCCCAGCGCGGATCGTCGTGAAGGAACCGTTCAAGGACACGCGAAACATCTCCCGTTCGTGTTGAGGATGATCCAACACCGGGAGGATTAAGAATCCGCGAAGTGGGCCAATTGAATTGTGTGCCGGATAAGGCGGCCCGCGGTCGCTCCGGCCTGAGGCGAGGCGCTGCCGTCCTTGCGAGCGCAGCGAAGCAACCCCGGGGCAGCGCGCTTTGCCCGGATGCAGCCGTGTCCCTGGATCGCTTCGCTGCGCTCGCAAGGACGGAATGGGCACTTCCCGCGCCGGACGCGGCGGCCGCAGATTCCCCTTCAGAGCAGCCCGTCGAGAGATCCCACCACCGTCGTGGGCGCCAGATCCGCGTACTCGTCGGGCAGGCCCCTGCGGTTGACCCAGGCGGTCCGGAACCCGAAGGCCCCCGCCCCCGCCACGTCCCAACGGTTCGACGAGCAGAACAGCACGTCGCCCTGCCCCACCGCCAGCCGGGTCAGGGCGATCCGGTAGGCGTCGGGATGGGTCTTGAACACCTGCGCGTCGTCCACCGAGAGGACCGCGTCGAGGTGGTCGGCCAGCCCCGCGGAGGCGACCGCCCGGTCGACCATGGCGGCGTTGCCGTTGGTGAGGACGGCGGTGCGGATGCCGCGCTTGCGCAGGGCCGCCAGCACGCCCGGGACCTCCGGGTAGGCCTCGAGGTCGCGATAGGCGTCGAGGAGGCGCTCGCGCAGGCTGGGATCGACGTTCGGGTGGACCGCCAGGGCGTAGTCGAGGGCCCGCACGGTGAGGTCCCAGAAGGCGGCGTACTGGCCCATGAGCGACAGGGTCCAGCTGTACTCGAGCTGCTTGTTGCGCCAGACCTCGGAGAGGTGGGCGGCGTCCGGACCCACCGCCTCGGCGTAGCGCTGGACCGCGGCGTTCACGTCGAACAGCGTTCCGTAGGCGTCGAACACCGCGGCCTTCACGCCCGCGAGGGGATTCGGTGCGTCGGTCATGGCGGTCCTCACTGGGTGCTCTCGCCCGATCTGGGGCCGGACCCGCGCGGCGGCGAGCCCGGCCGGGTCACTCAGGCCCGGCGCAGGCGCAGGCCGAACAGGTGCAGCAGGCCCGCCAGCAGGCCGCCGTAGACCAGGGCCCCGACGAGCCCCAGCACCGCCAGGACGACGAGGTCGCGCCCGTGCGGCAGGGCGGGCACCAGCGCCTGGACGAGCCCCTGCCCGTAGACGGCGACCGCCGCCAGCCCGAGGCAGGCCAGCGCCACCCCGGCGACGGTGAGCCCGAGCGTCCGCCCCGGCGCCGTCCAGCCCCGGCGCCTGGCCAGGACGAGCAGCAGCAGCAGGTTCACCCACTGGGCGACGGCCGTGGCGAGCGCGAGGCCGGTGACGCCGTAGGGGCCGGTGAGCCACAGCTTCAGGACGACGTTGACGCCGATCGCGGTCAGGGAGGCCCAGAGCGGCGTCTTCGTGTCCTGGCGGGCGTAGAAGCTCGCCACGGCGCTGCGCACCAGCACGACGGCCGGCAGGGCGAGGCCGTAGGCCGCCAGCACCGAGGCCGCCCGCGCCGCGTCCTCGGCGCTGAAGGCGCCGCGCTGGAACAGGGCCGCCATGATCAGGCCCGGGATGGTCAGGAACGCCACGGTGAACGGCGCCGAGAGGGCCAGGGAGAAGCCCGCGGCCCGGTTCTGGGCCGCGTGGGCGCCGGCGACGTCGCCGGCCGCGATCCGGCGGCTCATCTCGGGCAGCAGCACGGTGCCGGCCGCGATGGCGATGACGCCGAAGGGCAGCTGGTAGAGCCGGTCGGCGTAGTAGAGCGCCGAGACCGCCCCGGTGGGCAGCCAGCTCGCGATGATCGTGTCGGCGAAGGCCGCGATCTGGAAGCCGGCCGAGCCGATCACCGCGGGCCCGAGCACGACGAAGAAGCGCTTGAGCGCGGGATCGAGGCGCGGCACCGCGAGGTCCGGCATCACGCGGACGCGGCGGCAGCCCCACCAAAGCAGCCCGAACTGGAGCACCCCCGAGACGGCGACGCCCCAGGCGGCGGCGTAGGCCGCGTTCGGGAACAGGAAGCTCAACCCCAGGGCCGCCAGCATGGCGAGGTTGAGCAGGACCGGGGCGCCCGCCGCCACGGCGAAGTGCCGGTGGGCGTTCAGGATGCCCGACAGCAGCGTCACCAGCGTCATGAACAGCAGGTACGGGAAGGTGATGCGGGTCAGCGCCACGGCGAGCTGGAAGCGCTCGCCGTCCTCCGCGAAGCCCGGCGCCAGGGCGTGGACCACCCAGGGCATGGCCGGCAGGGCGAGATTGAGCAGCACGAGCTGCACGATCAGCATCAGGGTGAAGACGCGGTCGGCGAAGCGGTGCGCCGCCCCGGGCTCGCCGGCCTCCGCGAGCCCGGCATAGGCCGGCACGAAGGCGGTGTTGAACGCGCCCTCGCCGAAGATCGCGCGGAAATGGTTCGGGAGCCGGAAGGCGACCACGAAGGCGTCGGCCACGGGCCCGGCGCCCATCACGGCGGCCATCACCACGTCGCGGGCGAAGCCGGTGACGCGCGAGACCAGGGTCCAGCCGCCGACGGACAGGATGGAGCGGATCATCGGGCGGGGCGCTCGCCGAGCCCGTCCCGCCTCAGCGGGGGCGGGCGGGAGCACGGTCGAAGCGTCGCGCGTGTCGATCGAGAGGAAATGGCCGGCCCCATCTGCACCGGGTCAGCCGGCGTCGCGCGCATCAAGAGCCGGTTTCGTGCGCCACCTCAAGGGTGCCGCGGACACAGGATCCGCGGCACCGGCGATACGCCTCAGCGGGTCGCCTCGGCGTACATCTTCTCCACGTGCTCCCAGTTCACGAGGTTCTCGATGAACGCCTTCAGGTAGTCGGGACGGCGGTTGCGGTAGTCGATGTAGTAGGAGTGCTCCCACACGTCGACGCCGAGGATCGGCTTGGCGCCGTGGACCAGCGGGTTCTCGCCGTTCGGGGTCTTCATGATCGCGAGCTTGCCGTCCTTGACGGCGAGCCACGCCCAGCCCGAGCCGAACTGGCCGACGCCCGCCTGGATGAAATCCGCCTTGAACTTCTCGGCGCCGCCGAGATCCTCGTCGATCTTCTTGGCCAGCGCGCCCGGGATCGCGCCGCCGCCGTTCGGCTTCATCCACTGCCAGAAGTGGATGTGGTTGTAGTGCTGGCCGGCGTTGTTGAAGAGCGGCTGATTCGTGTTGTAGGCGGCCTTGACGATCTCCTCGACGCTCTTGCCCTGGAGATCCGTGCCCTCAAGCAGCTTGTTGCCCGTGTCGACGTAGGCCTTGTGGTGCTTGTCGTGGTGGAACTCGAGGGTCTCCTTCGACATGTACGGCCCCAGCGCGTCGTAGGCGTAGGGCAGTTCCGGCAGGGTGAAGGTCATCGCGTCTATCTCCGCTTAGCAGGGGGCGGCCTCGTCCCCGGCGGGGGCTCCCGAGTCGAGAGCCCGCTAGGTAAGTCGGTGGCCGCGGGACGGCAACGCCGTTCCGCCACGGCGGCGCGGGAAGTTCCGCAGATCGCCGGCACGCGGCGGCTCGGCCGGCCCGGAGATAGCCGGCGCAGATCCGGACTATTCCGGTTTCCCCGGCATCTCGGTCCCGAGTTTTGCAATATGACGGCTAGGCCTTACTGTGCGGCACGCCTTGAGCGCCGGCCGTCAGCCGGCCCGTGTCAGAGAGTAACATGATCGCTGCGCTGTTCGCGCTCGCCGCCGCCATGATCATCGGGGGCTGCGCCGCCGTGATCCAGGGCTTCCCGTACGTGCGTCTGGAGAGCGGGCTCGCGATGGTGATCGCGGGGTCGGTCGCGGCCTCGTCGGGCGCGGTGCTCCTCGGCCTCGGCGTCGTGGCGCTCGGCTTCCGGCGGGTGGAGCGCGCGCTCGGGCGCGCCCCGGTGACCGGCGCGCGGCCGGCCCCCGCCGCGGCGCCGGCACCGGCATCGGCCCCCGTCGACGAGGCCCGGACCCGGCTGCCGCCGGTCCTGCCGGCGGCGCCCGCCTTCATCGTGCCGTCGGTGGTCGAGCCGTCCTTCGATCCCGAGCGGCCCCGGATCGAGCCGAGCCTGGAGCTCCGGGCCGACGAGGCCCGCGCCCCCTTCCCGGAACCCGGCGCGGTCGAGACCCCGAAGCCGGTTCCGGCCGAGCCGGTGCCCGTGGTCCCGCCCGTCCGCGTCCCGGAGGCGGACCGCCGACCCGAGCCGGACGCGCCGAGCGAGCGCGCGATCGCGCCCGAGGACGACCTGTTCGCCGCCCCCGAGCCGTCCCTCCGGGAGGAGCCGCGGGAGGAGCCCCGCGGGGAGCCCGGGACGACGGCCGCGGACGAGGCGCCGGCCCTGCGCCCGAGCCTCGACACGCCCCCCGAGCCGGAGCCGGCCCCACCGGCCGCCCCGCGCACCGTCGTGGGGCGCTACGCCTCCGGCGGCAACACCTACGTGATGTTCGAGGACGGCTCGATCGAGGCGGAGACGCCGCAGGGCCGCTTCACCTTCGCGTCCCTCGACGAGCTGAAGGCCTTCGTGGACGGCGGCGGCGAGTCCGGGACCCGCGGCGCGGCCTGAACCCGCCCCGGGGACGGCCGCGGCGTCACACCAGCGGGTTGAGGCTGTCGTTGCGCGGCGGGATCGGGGCCCGCATGGTCAGGGAGAAGCCCCCGGGGGCGTAGTCGGTGGTCACCTCGGCCTGGACCTGGGTGATCAGGACCCGCTGCAGCAGGCGCGAGCCGAAGCCCTGGCGGCTCGGCGGCGCGACCGGCGGCCCGCCGGTCTCGCGCCAGGAGAACCGCAGGATCCCGGCCGGGCCGCCGGGCTCCAGGGACCATTCCACCGCCACCCGGCCGGTGCGGTTCGACAGGGCCCCGTACTTCGCCGCGTTGGTGGTGAGCTCGTGGATCGCCATGCCGATCGGCACCGCGATCTCGGAGGGCAGGTCGATCGCCGGCCCGTCGAGGCTGATGCGCCCCTCGGCGGCGCCGTCCGGGGCCACCTCCGCGTAGGGCTTCAGCTCGTTGCGCAGGAGATTGGCGATCGACGCCGTCTGCCACGTGTCCTCGGTGAGGACCGAGTGCGTGTGCGCCAGGGATTTGATCCGCCCGACGAAGGCCTCGTAGAAGCTCTCGATGCTGGACGCCGTCCGCGCGGTGGAGCCCACGATGGCCTGGACGGTCGCCAGCGTGTTCTTCACCCGGTGGTGCAGCTCGCGGATCAGCAGGCTCTGGCGCTCCTCCGCGACCCGGCGGTCGGTCACGTCCGCGACGACGCCGATCAGGCGGCGCGGCAGGCGGCCGGGGGCGTCGCGCTCGAACCGGCCGGCCATGTCGATCGTGCGCCACACGCCGTCGGACTTCCGGCGGATGCGGCCGCTGATGTGCAGGTCCCCGTCCTCCCGCAGCGCCTGGGAGATCGCCCGGCGGACCGCGGGGCGGTCGTCCGGGTGGAGGATGTCGTTGAGAAACTCGGTCTTGCCGATCGTCCCGTCCTCGGGCGCGTGCCCGAAGATCTCGTACATGTGCTCGTTCTCCCAGATCGCCTGGTCCTCGAGCATGTGCCACTCGAAGATGCCGAGCCGGGCGACCGTGGTGGCGACCCGCAGGCGCTGGTCGCGGGACAGGATCTCGTCCCGGGCCTCGACCCGCGTTGTGATGTCCTGGAGGACGCCGACCATGCCGATCGGCGCGCCGTCGGGGCCCGGCACGGCCTGCCCCCGCACCCGCAGGATCACGGTCCGCCCGGCCACCGTCGTGGCCGTGTCGAACTGGTAGGGCTCGTCGGTCCCGTCCGCCTCGGCGATCAGCGCGCTCAGGCGCGCGAGCTCCGCCGGCGACAGGCCGGTCTTCAGCTCCTCCCACGAGACGGAGCGGCCCGGCGGGCGCCCGAGGATGCGGGCGGCGCGGCGCGACAGGGTGAGGAGGCCGGTCGCGCGGTCCCAGCGCCACTCCCCGAGCCCGGCGGCCGCGAGGGCCTCGCGGTTCGCCTCGGAATGGGCCGCCGCGTCCACGTCGACCGTCTCGACCGCCAGGGTCCGGCCCGCGCGCCGGACCCGCACGTCGAGGGGCGTGCCGTCCGCCCGGCGCCAGACCTGGAGACCGTCCCGGAGCCCCTCCGGCCCCTCGCCCAGGAGTTCGGCGGCCGCACGCCCGGGCAGGGTGCCGGGCGGCCAGCCGGCGAGATCGTGCAGGGCCCGGTTGGCGGCGACGATCCCCGCCTCGTCCGCCGACAGCACGGCGAGGCCGATCGCGGCCTCGTCGAAGCCGGCGCGCAACGGGTCCTCCGCCGCCGGGTCCTGACCCACCCTCTCATTCACTCGGAAGAATCCTCGAACGCGCCGTGGCGCGCTCCCGCCGGAGATGAGCCCCCTCCCGCCACGATCCCGGACCGCGGCGGGCCCTGAGGATGGCGCCCGAGCGTGACTGTGGCAAGGCGTTCCGCTCCGCCTGCGGCGACCGGGCACCCGCGCGACCCGACCGCGGGGGCTCTCAGCGGGGGCGGCGGGCGAATTCCAGATAGGTGGGCCGGCGGCCCGCTGCCAGCGCCTTGGCCTCGTAGCGCGTGCCGGGCCAGCCCGGGAACGGCCGCGTCCAGTCCCGCGCGTCCCGCGCCGTCCAGGCGAGGACCGGGCACCGCGCGGCCCGGACGAGCGTCCAGCCGGCATAGTCGTCGATGTCGCTGGCGAAGCGGAACAGGCCGCCGTCCTTCAGGACCCGGCCGATCTCGGCGAGCGCCGCGTCGGAGACGAACCGGCGCTTGCGCTGCCGCCGCTTGGGCCAGGGATCGGGATAGAGCAGGTAGACCCGGTCGAGGCAGGCGTCCGGCAGGCGCGCCAGCAGGGCGGTCACGTCCTCGTCGCGGATGCGGACGTTGCGCAGCGCCCGGGCCTCGATCGCCGCCAGCAGCTTGACCACGCCGTTGACGAAGGGCTCGGCGCCGATGATGCCGACGGCCGGATGCGCGGCCGCCTGGGCGGCGAGGTGCTCGCCGCCGCCGAAGCCGATCTCCAGCCACAGCGCCTCCGGCGGCGCCGGCATGGCGGGGAACAGCGCGCGCGGATCGAGGATCGCGTCGCCCGGCGGCAGGTCGACCCGCAGGCTCGGCAGCAGCTCGGCGAGCCGGCGCTCCTGCTGCCCGCGCAGGCGCTTGCCCTTGCGGCGCCCGAAGAAGGCGCGCTCCGGCTCCTCGACCGGGTGGTCGGAGCGTCCAGGGGCGTCGGTGTCCACCGGCTCAGTCTACCTCGGAGATGGGACGCGTCCCGGGTCACGACCGGAAACGGGGCGCGTCGGTGGGACGCCGTCCGGGACAGCACGCCCGGCACGCCGCGACGCGGCACGATCGGGTGGCGCGGCACCCGCGCGGACGCCGCGGCGCCGAACGCACCGCGCCGCCAGCGCCCGATCGGGAACACGGGCCGCGGAGCGTCCGGGACCGGGCGGCGCTCAAAGCACCGCCCGCACCGCCTTCAGGTCACCCCGGCGCGCCGCCGATCTCCGGCCCGCGCGTCGGCCCGGGGCCGAGCGGCGGCCGCCCTCAGGCCAGCGCCGACTTCAGCTTGCCGGCGAGGTCGGTGCGCTCCCACGAGAAGCCGCCGTCGGCCTCGGGGGCGCGGCCGAAATGGCCGTAGGCCGAGGTGCGCGCGTAGATCGGCTTGTTCAGGCTGAGCGCCGTGCGGATGCCGCGGGGCGACAGGTCCATGGCGTCCATCAGCACGGCCTCGAGCTTGGCCTCGTCGACCGTGCCGGTGCCGTGCAGGTCCACGTAGATCGAGAGCGGCTTCGAGACGCCGATCGCGTAGGCGAGCTGGATCGTGGCGCGGCTGGCGAGGCCCGCGGCCACCACGTTCTTGGCGAGGTAGCGCGCCGCGTAGGCCGCCGAGCGGTCGACCTTCGTCGGGTCCTTGCCGGAGAACGCGCCGCCGCCGTGCGGGGCCGCGCCGCCGTAGGTGTCGACGATGATCTTGCGGCCGGTGAGGCCGGCGTCGCCGTCCGGGCCGCCGATCACGAACTTGCCGGTCGGGTTCACGTGCCAGACCGTGCCCTCGTTGACCCAGCCCTGCGGCAGCGCCTTCAGGATGTAGGGCTCGACGATGGCGCGGACGTCCGCGGAATCGAGGGACTCGTCGAGGTGCTGGGTCGACAGCACGATCTGGGTCACCTCGACCGGGCGGCCGTTCTCGTAGCGGACCGTGACCTGGCTCTTGGCGTCGGGGCCGAGCTTGGCGGCGTCGCCCTGCTTCGCCTTGCGGGCGTCGGCGAGGTCCTTGAGGATCTTGTGGGCGTAGAAGATCGGCGCCGGCATCAGCTCGGGCGTCTCGTCGGCGGCGTAGCCGAACATGATGCCCTGGTCGCCCGCGCCCTCGTCCTTGTTGCCGGCCGCGTCCACGCCCTGGGCGATGTCGGCCGACTGGGCGTGCAGGTGGATCGCGACGTCGTTGTTCTTCCAGTGGAAGCCCGACTGCTCGTAGCCGATGTCCTTCACGGCCTCGCGGGTCAGGGCCTCGAGGTCCTTGAAGGTCACCGAATCGGGTCCGCGCACCTCGCCGGCGATGACGATGCGGTTGGTCGTGGCGAGTGTCTCGACGCCGAGCCGCGCCTCCGGCATCGCCGCGAGGTAGGCGTCGACCACGGTGTCCGAGATCCTGTCGCAGACCTTGTCGGGGTGTCCCTCGGACACGGACTCGCTGGTGAACAGGTAGTTGGAACGCGGCATCGGACGGCCTCGGCTGCAGAGGTACGCCGTCGCGATCGCGGCGTTTGACCCTTCATGGGGCCGGGGTTCTCGCACCCGGCCGGGGGCCGGTCAAGATGGAGGAACGAACGGATCCGCTATACCGGACGAAGCGACCGGAAAAACGATCGCGCGACGCCCCGGGGCCCGCCCCTGCCCTCAGCCGCCGAGCTTGCTCTCGAGGGCCCGGATGGCGTCGGCCACGTCGCGGCGCGCCTCCTCGGAGAAGTTCTCGGTGATGTGGCGGCCGACAACTTCCGCCAGCCCCTTCAGCCCGGCTTCCGACAGAGTCGACTGCTCGCGCTCGCTGAAGCCCGGCGCGATGAAGTCATCGTTCCGGGGCATCCCTTTGAAGAAGTAATCCATCGGCACGCCGGTCATGCGCGAGAAGATGTCGAGATGGACGGCGCTGATCCGGTTGGTTCCCTTCTCGTACTTCTGGAGCTGAGCTGCAGACATACCGAAGCTCTGCGCGACGCGGCGCTGTGTGAGCGATGCCTTGCGGCGCTGCTCGGCGATGCGTTGCCCGACATAGACGTCGCGCTGATCGGTCTTCTGGCCCGCCATGAAGTGCTCGTCCACCCCCTGCCATGAATCCTGGCGGCAAAGCTTAGCGCGCCCCTCGGTACTTGTCACCGGCAGGCGTTCGACGTGGTGGACGATTTGCTCACGGCTCTGCGGCCGGGAGATCTGCAAGAATAGACAACTTGGTGTCCCCGGCAGGGCTCGAACCTGCGACCCCAGGTTTCATACCACTTCGGCTTTCGCCGCCGCGCCCCGAAGGTCCGCGTTCGTGGCCTGGACTATCCCTTCACCGTGGGCTGGACTGCATCCAACCGGTAGGTGCCGCCCGTCTAGTCTCTACACCTTCCCGCAGAACGCCGGGGCGCCGCGCGGGCTTGGCTCGGGATCGGCAGAGCATCGGACGGCGGCGCGTCGATGCCGGAAGCTTTCCCCGACTTTGAGCGGATCCGTCGCGCGGTTTCCCGGCGCGACGCCCAATTGAACCTTCTAGGAAACCTGTGCTCTGTCCAGCTGAGCTACGGAGACGACCGGCGCTCCATAGCATTCTCGCCGGCCGAGGCCAACCGCGACCGGTGGGGCGGCGCGGTGCCGGAGCCCGCGATCGCGGGGGGAACCGATGCGCGTGCGCGCGGCGGTCGTGCGGGGACGCCCGCTGGCGACCTCGATGGCGACCTTGTTGGCGGCGGCGCTCGCCGCGGCGGCGCCCTGTCCGGCACGCGCCGCGTCGCGCGCCGGGCCGTCGGCGTGCGCGACCGGGCCGGCGCGCGACGAGGTGGTGGCGGAAATCGGGCCCCGCGGGGAGATCCGTATGGCCTCGGGCCTCCGGGCGGTGCTGGACTCGCTGCGCTGGCCGGACACGCCGGAGGCCGCGTCCGCCGCGCGGACCTGGCTCGAGGCCCGGCGGGGCGCCCGGGTCACGGTGGTTCCCCGCGGGCAGCCCGACCGGTGGGACCGCGCGCGGGCCGACCTCCTGGTCGCGGAGGGCGACATCGCGGAGCGCGCGGATCTGGCGGGCGGCCTCATCGGGGCCGGGCTGGCATACGCGGACGCGAACGAGGCCGATTCGCTCTGCCGGCCCGGCCTGCGCCTCGTGGAGGCGGCCGCCCGCGCGCGCGGGCTCGGCCTCTGGGGCGCGGCGCGCCCTGCGGCGGGGGACGGCCCGGCGCTCCGGGAGAAGGTCGGACATTTCGTCGTCGCTGAGGGCCGAATCCGCCATGTCGGCGAGCGCGGCGCGCGCACCTATCTCGATTTCGCGGCCCGCGGCACGGACGGCCTCACGGTGACGGTATCGAAACGCACTTGGCGAATGATGCGCGCCCGTGGTTTGAGTGCGGCCTCGCTCGAGGGCCGGCGCGTGCGGGTGCGCGGCCTCCTGGAGGTCCGGCGCGGCCCGACCCTGGAGGTCGCCCTCGACGGGCTCGAGACGCTCGAGGAGACGGACCGGCCGGAGGCCGATCCGGAGGGGGAACGGGGATTGCGGCGCTGATCGCGATGGGCGGGATCACGGGGCACATCAGCGCGGGGCGGACCCGCGCGGCGGGGCGGCGCACCCTCGGCGCGGCGGCGTTGGGCGGCCTCGCCCTGCTGCTCGGCGCCTGCGTGGCCGACCAGACCGAGGCGACCGTGCGGCCGGCCGTGGTGCGGGTGCCCGCGGAGGCGCCGCGCACCACCGGCCGCGAGCGCGCCGCCGATGCCGACCACCTCAAGCTCGTGGCCTCCTTCGGGGGCGAGGCCCGGGCCCCCAACGTCACGCGGATGCTGACGGAGGTGACCGACCGCCTCGTGAAGGCCAGCGACCGGCCCGACCAGGCCTACACGGTGACGCTCCTCGACTCGCCGGTGGTCAACGCCTTCGCGCTGCCGAACGGGCGGCTCTACGTCACCCGCGGCCTCGTGGCCCTGGCGAGCGACACCTCCGAGGTGGCCGCCGTGCTGGCGCACGAGATGGCCCACGTGACCCTCAACCACGCCACGGCCCGCAGCGAGCTCGAGCTGCGCTCGGCGCTCGTCAGCCGCGTCGTGGCCGACGTGCTGAACGACCCCGATACCGGCGCGCAGCTGCAGAGCCAGTCGCGCTTCGCCCTCGCCCGGTTCTCCCGCGAGCAGGAGCTGGAGGCGGACGCCACCGGCGTGCGCACCCTGGCCAAGGCCGGCTACGACCCGTTCGCGGCCGGGCGCTTCCTCGCCGCGCTCAACCGCTCCACGGGGCTGAAGGCCGGCAGCGCCGCCGCGCCCGACATGCTGGCGACCCATCCGGGCACGGCCGAGCGCATTACCCAGGTCACCCGCGCGGCCCGCCGCATCGGCGCGCCGGGCATCGGCACCGACGACCGCGCCGCCTACCTCGCGGCGGTGGACGGGCTCGCCTACGGCGACAACCCGCGCGACGGCGCGGTGCGCGGGCACCGCTTCATCCATCCCGGCCTCGGCATCGCCTTCGAGGTGCCGGAGGGCTTCACCCTGGAGAACACCCGCTCGGCGGTGCTCGGGACCACCCCGGACGGCGCCCGGCGCCTGCTGTTCGACCAGATCGAGGCCAAGGACGGCCAGCCCCTCGAGGCGGTGCTCAAGGCGAGCTGGAACGATGCCCTCGACCCGGCCGGCTTCGAGACCCGGGACGTCGCGGGCCACCCCGCGGCCTTCGCGCTGTCGCGGGGGAAGGAGTGGACCTTCCGCCTCGCGGCCATCCGGATCGGCGACTCGACCTACCGGATGATCATGGCCGCCAAGGGCGCCACCGATCCCGACCCGGCCTTCCGCCGCTGGACCGCGACCCTCGTCGCCGTGTCGCCCGACGAGGCGGTCCTGCGCCCCCTGCGGCTGCAGGTGGTGCAGGCGACCTCGGCCAGCGCCGAGGACCTCGCCCGCCGCATGGCGGTGCCCGACCGGGCGCTCGACCGGTTCCTCGTCCTCAACGGGCTGGACCGGGGCGCCGCGCTGGTGCCGGGACGCGGCTACAAGATCGTCGCGGAATAGCCGCCCTGCGCGGCCGCGCCTTGTGCGGGCGCGGGGCCCGGACATCCTGCCCGGGTCGTTCAGGGAGAGCGCCGTGATTCGATTCTTCTACAATCTCAGCCCCAACCCCATGAAGGTCGCCCTCTGCCTCGAGGAGATGGGGCTGCCCTACGAGCCGGTGCCGGTCGACACCCGCAGGGGCGAGCAGTTCGATCCCGCCTACACGGCCGTCAATCCGAACGGGAAGGTGCCGGCGATCGTCGACGGCGACGTCACCGTGTTCGATTCGAACGCGATCCTGATGTACCTGGCGGGCAAGACCGGCCGGTTCCTGCCGGAGGGCGAGCCGGTCCGCGGCGAGATGCTGTCCTGGCTGATGTTCGTGGCGACCGGCATCGGGCCGTTCTCCGGCCAGTGCGTGCATTTCCGCCACTTCGCGCAGGATGGGGGCGCCTACGCCACCGAGCGCTATGCCTTCGAGGCGCGCCGGCACTGGGGCATCCTCGACCAGCGCCTCGCCGACCGCCCCTACGTCCTGGGCGACACCTACACGATCGTCGACATGGCGGTCTGGGGCTGGGCCCGGATGGTGCCCTTCGTCCTCGGCGAGGGTGCCTTCGGGGACCTGCCCAACGTCAAGCGCCACCTCGACGCGCTCAACGCGCGGCCGGCCGCCCAGGCCGCCGAGGCGCTGAAGGGCCGCCACGCCTTCAAGGCGGAGATGGACGCCGAGGCGCGGGGCTTCATGTTCCGCGCCGTGAAGGGCGCCGCCTGACGCCCCGCCGGACCGGTCCCGCGCCTCAGGGCGCGGGGGCGGTCACCGTGAGCATCGGCAGGGTGACGGAGAGCGTTCCGGCCGGCACGCGCGCGGTGCCGAGCGTGAGGCAGGCGCCGAGTCCGAGACAGAGAGCGAGACCGAGCATCGAGGTCTCGAAGCCGCGATAAACCCATTCCATGACGGTCCCCTTTCGCGAGGCAACCGCAGGATGCGCGCATCGCGTTAAGGGATCGGTGCGCCAGCGCGCACGATCTCACAGTCCGGAGGCGACGAGGGCCGCGCCCGCCGCGATCAGCGCGACGCCGGCCCAGGCGGCGAGGCTGAGGGTCTCGCCGAGCAGGGTGGCGCCGAGGATCGCCACCAGCACGACGCTGAGCTTGTCGATCGGCGCGACCCGGGCAGCGTCGCCCAGCGACAGCGCGCGGAAGTAGCAGAGCCACGACGCCCCGGTGGCGAGCCCCAACAGGACGAGGAAGACGAGGCTCCGACCGGAGATCTGAGCGAGGCCGCCGGCCTGCCCGGAGGCGACCACGATCGCGCCGGCGAAGACCAGGATCACCGCGGTGCGCACGAAGGTCGCGACGTCCGACGGCACGCCCGCGACCCCGACCTTGGCGAGGATCGCGGTCAGCGCCGCGAAGCCGGCGGCGGCGAGCGCCCAGAAGCGCCAGGATTCCAGCAGGGGGCTCACGGAAATTTCCACGCCGTCCCTATTCGCAGGGCCCGGACGCATCCTCGTCCTTGCGAGCGCAGCGAAGCAACCCAGGCAGCGCCACGCTCGACGATGTCGCGCCGCCCTGGGTCGCTTCGCTGCGCGCGCGCTGACGACGCGGCCCAGCGTGACCCGCGCGACTCCTTGCCGAACCGTCAATGTTTCCCGTGAAACATCCGCTGTTCACAGGAGCTTGTCGACGGTGATCGGCAGGTCGCGCACCCGCCTGCCGGTGGCGTGGAAGACCGCGTTGGCGATCGCGGCCGCGGTGCCGACAATGCCGATCTCGCCGAGCCCCTTCACGCCTAGCGGGTTCGCCTTGTCCTCCTCCTCCACGAAGATCACGTCGATGTCGTAGATGTCGGCGTGGACCGGCACGTGGTACTCGCCGAGGTTGTGATTCATGAACCGGCCGATGCGGTGGTCGAGCATCGACTCCTCCTCGAGCGCCGAGCCGATCCCCATCACCACGCCGCCGAGGATCTGGCTGCGCGCCGTCTTCGGGTTCAGCACCTTGCCGGCCGCGATCGCCGAGACGATGCGGGTGACCCGGACCTGACCCAGCTCCTCGTCGACCTTCACCTCGGCGAAGATCGCTGAGTGGGTGTAGGCCTCGTATTTCTGATTGAAGTCCTTGTCGGGCCCGGCCTCCTCGACGGCCTCGACCTTGTCGACGCCCGCCGCCTGGAGCACCTCGACGAGCGACACGCTGCGGCCCGGATCGCCCGCGACCGCGATGCGGCCGTCCGCGAACACCGCCCGGTCGAAGTCGACGTTGGCCAGCGGCGAGTTCTCCATGGCGCGGGCGAGCTTGAACACCTGCGCGCCGACGTTGCGGCAGGCCTTCATCACGGCGGTGCCCGAGGAGGCGGCCGTCCACGAGCCGCCGGCGACCGGGGCCTCCGGCAGGCGGGTGTCGCCGAGCTTGGTGGTGACCGCGTCCATCGGCAGGCCCAGCGTGTCGGCCGCGATCTGCGTCAGGATCGTGTAGGTGCCGGTGCCGATGTCGCCGGTGGAGTTGCCGACCGTCAGGCGACCGTCCGGCGTCAGGGTCGCGATGGCGCTCGACTGCATCATCATCGATTCCCAGATGCCGGTGGCCACGCCCCAGCCGACCAGCTCCCGGCCCTCGCGCATGGAGCGGGGCTCAGGGCTGCGCCTCGCCCAGCCGAACCGCTCGGCGCCCTGCCGGAAGCAGCTCTTCAGCTCCTTCGAGCCGAACGGCTTGCCCTCGGCGGTGGCGTCGGACTCGGCGTAGTTCCTCAGCCGCAGCTCGATCGGGTCGAGCCCGGTCGCGTAGGCGAGTTCGTCCATCGCGGTCTCGATGGCGAAGACGCCGGTCACCGCGCCGGGGGCGCGCATGTCGCCGGGCGTCGGCGTGTCGAGCTTCACCAGCCGGTAGCCGAGGGCGACGTTGTCGCACCGGTAGAGGACGCCCGACCAGTTGACGACGACCTCCTGGTAATCCTCGTACTGCGAGGTGCCCTGGACGGCGTCGTGGCGCAGGGCCATCAGCCTCCCGTCCGGCTCGGCGCCGAGCGCGATCGTCTGCAGCGCCTCCGACCGGTAGGTGAAACTCCACAGCTGGTCGCGGGTCAGGGTCACGCGCACGGAGCGCTTCAGCTCCTGGGCGGCCAGCATCGCCAGGAACAGCTGGTACTGCGGGCGCAGGCCCGAGCCGAAGCCGCCGCCGAGATAGGGGTTCAGCACCCGGACCTGATCGGGCTTCAAGCCGAAGACGTTGGTGAGATACTGGTGGCTGTTCGAGACGCCCTGGATCTTGTCGTAGACCGTGTAGGTGCCGTCCTGCTCGACCACCACCGTGGAGGCGTGCGGCTCCATCGGGTTGTGGTGCTCGTCGGCGAGGCTGTAGGCACCCTGCACGCGGACCGGTGCGCTGCCGAACGCCTTGTCGGCGTCGCCCCAGGGCTCCGGCGGCGGCTTGATGCCCGTGCGCTTGTAGGGCGGGTCGTAGGCGGTGCCGCGCAGGGCCTCCAGGTCGGTCCCGGGCTCCTCCATCGCGTAGCTCACGCGGACGAGGGACGCGGCGTAGCGCGCCGTCTCGAAATCCTCCGCCACCACCAGGGCGACCGGCTGGCCGCTGAACACGATCAGGTTGTCGTAGAGGGCGCGGAACGGCGAGCCGGGGGGCGCCACCTGGTCCTGGAAGTTCTTGTCCCGCCACGCGGTGCGCGGCCGGTTCTCGTGGGTGAGCACCTTGAGCACGCCCGGCACCGCCTCGGCCTCGGCGGAGTCGATGGCGGTGATCCGGCCCTTGGCGATCGAGCTCGACACGACCACGCCGTAGGCGAGGTCGGGCGCGGCGAACTCGCCCGCGTACTTGGCGAGCCCGGTCACCTTGGCGGGCCCGTCGATGCGGCTGCGCGGGCTGCCGACGAAGGTGTCGCGGCCGGTGGAGCTGAAGGTCTGTGTCATGGCAGAACCTACTGGATGCGCTTGTCGCTGAGCGACTGGGGCGTGCCGGCGGCGGCCTGCTCGAGGCCGCGCACGATGGCGCGCCGGGCGAGATCGATCTTGAAGCCGTTCTCCGACTGGGGCTTGGCCTCCGCGACGATCAGGTCGGCCGCCGCCTGGAAGCTCTCGCGGGTCGCGGGCCGGCCCTCCAGCAGGGCCTCGGCCTCGCGGTTGCGCCAGGGCTTGTGGGCGACGCCGCCGAGCGCCAGCCGCGCGGTCTTCACCCGGTCGCCGTCGAGTTCCAGGGCCGCCGCCACCGAGACCAGCGCGAAGGCGTAGGACAGGCGGTCGCGCAGCTTCAGGTAGGTGTAGTGCTGCGGGAAGCGGCTCTCCGGCAGGTCGACCGACACGATGATCTCGCCGGGGGCGAGGTTGGTGTCCCGCTCGGGCGAGTCCCCCGGCAGGCGGTGGAACTCGGAGAACGGGATCGACCGGTCGCCCTGCGGCCCGCTCACCCGCACGGTGGCCTCCAGGGCGGCCAGCGCGATGCACATGTCGGAGGGGTGGGTGGCGATGCAGTGCGCGCTCGTCCCGAAGATCGCGTGGATGCGGTTCATCCCGCCGATCGCCGGGCAGCCGGAGCCGGGCGCGCGCTTGTTGCAGGGCGTGGCCACGTCGTAGAAATAGTAGCAGCGGGTCCGCTGGAGCAGGTTGCCGCCCGTGGAGGCGGCGTTGCGCAGCTGCGCCGAGGCGCCGGCCAGGATGGCGTTGCGCAGGAGCGGGTACCGGGCCGCGACCCGATCGTCGTAGGCCGCCTTGGCGTTGGTCACGAGCGCCCCGATCCGCAGGCCATCCCCGCTGTCCTCGATCCGGTCGAGGGGCAGGCGGGTGATGTCGATCAGCCGGCCCGGCTTCTCGACCTCGTACTTCATCAGGTCGATCAGGTTGGTGCCGCCGGCGATGAAGCGGGCCCCGGCCCCGAAGGCCTGCACCGCCTCCGCCACCGTGCCGGCGCGGACGTAGTCGAAGCGGTTCATCGGGCGCCTCCCTGCATGACGTCCTCGATGGCGTCGACGATGTTGGTGTAGGCGCCGCAGCGGCAGATATTGCCGCTCATCGCCTCGCGGATCTCGTCCCGGGTGTGGGCGTGGCCCTCGTTCATCAGGCCGACCGACGAGCAGAGCTGGCCCGGCGTGCAGTAGCCGCACTGGAAGGCGTCGTGCTCGATGAACGCCTCCTGGATCGGGTGGAGGGCGTTGCTGCCCGCCCGGTCGCCGAGGGCGGCCAGCCCCTCGACCGTGGTGATCTCGGCCCCGTCCTTCATCACCGCCAGCGTCAGGCAGGAATTCACCCGGGTGCCGTTGACCAGCACCGTGCAGGCCCCGCACTGGCCGTGGTCGCAGCCCTTCTTGGTGCCGGTGAGGTCGAGCCGCTCGCGCAGGAGGTCGAGGAGCGTGGTCCACGGCGCGACCTGCAGTTCGCGCCGCTGCCCGTTGATCGTCAGCGTGATGCCGATCGGCGTGTCCGCCGACACCGGCGGCTGGGTCTCGAGGCGCATGATGTCGTCCACGGTCTGGGCCGGCCGGGGCCGGGCGGGAGCGGATCGGTCCGGGGCAGCGACCGGCAGCGACGCGCGGGCCGCAGCCTGGGCTTCCGGTCGATAACCATTCCAATCTGCGCCTGTTCCGGAGCGCGCCGTCTCAACCCGTGAGCGAGGGTGGCGCGCCTGCGGCGCGCATATCGGCCGCCGCACCGTCCGACATTGCCGGCCCCACCCCGCCTCGGCTAACCCTCCTTCCCGCAGAGTCCACGCCGCACCCCGGAGCCACCGATGGCCGCGCTCGACGCGATCCTCAACGACATCGACACGGACCTGGAGAACGCCCTGGAGCGGCTGTTCGCCTTCCTGCGGATCCCGTCGATCTCCACCGATCCCGCCTATGCCGGGCATTGCCGCGAGGCCGCCGCCTGGCTCGCCCAGGACCTGACCGCGCTGGGCTTCGAGACCTCGGTGGAGGAGACCTCGCTCCACCCGGTGGTCCTGGCCCACCGGCCGAAGCCGGGCGCGCCGCACGTCCTGTTCTACGGCCATTACGACGTGCAGCCGGTCGATCCCCTCGACCTGTGGAAGACGCCGCCCTTCGAGCCGCACATCGCTGACGACGGCCAGGGCGGCAAGACGATCGTCGGGCGCGGCGCCTCCGACGACAAGGGTCAGGTGATGACCTTCGTGGAGGCATGCCGGGCCTATATCGCCATGCACGGCGAGTTGCCCTGCGGCGTCACGATCCTGATCGAGGGCGCCGAGGAGAGTGGATCACAAGGCCTGCCCGAATGGGTCGCGGCCAATCGCGAGAGACTCGGCTGCGACGTGGTGCTGGTCTGCGACACCGGCATGTGGGACCGGAAGACCCCGGCCATCACGTCGTCGCTGCGCGGGCTCGCCTATTTCGAGGTGAAGGTCACCTGCGCCGACCGCGACCTGCATTCCGGCTTCTTCGGCGGCGCGGCGCGCAACCCGATCCACGTTCTGTCGAAGATCATCGCCGACCTGCACGACGCGGACGGGCGGGTGACGATCCCGGGCTTCTACGAGGGCGTGCACGAGCGCCCGCCGGAGGTGCTGGAACAGTGGCGCGGCCTCGGCCTGACGCCGGAGACGCTGCTCGGGCCGATCGGCCTCAAGGAGCCCGCGGGCGAGCGCGGGCGGATGCCGATCGAGCTGGTGCAGTCCCGCCCCTCCTGCGACGCCAACGGCATCATCGGCGGCTATACGGGCGAGGGCACCAAGACGGTGATCGCCTCCACCGCCTCCGCCAAGGTCTCGTTCCGCCTCGTGGACGACCAGGACCCGAAGCGGCTCGCCGAGAGCTTCGAGGCCTTCGTGCGCGCGCGGGTGCCGGCCGACTGCCAGGTCGAGGTCATCACCTACAAGGGCTCGCGGGCGATCAGCCTGCCCTTCGACATGCCGCAGCTGGGGGCCGCCAAGGCGGCGCTGCAGGACGAGTGGGGCGTGCCGGCGGTGACCGTGGGCGCGGGCGGCTCGATCCCGATCGTCGGCGACTTCAAGCGGATCCTGGGGCGCGACACCCTGCTGATCGGCTTCGGCCTCGACGACGACCGGATCCACTCGCCGAACGAGAAGTACGACCTGACGAGCTTCCACAAGGGCACGCGCTCCTGGGCGCGGATCCTCGCGGCCCTCGGCCAGGGCTGAGCCCGGAAGGCCGATCTCAGCGGGCGGGTGCCGCCCGCATCTTCCCGTCGACCCAGGTCCAGAGCGCCCGGACCTCTTCGGCGGCCTGGCTGCCGGGGGCGAATTCCGTGACGCCGAGCCCGGTCGCCAGGGCGTCCTGGTGGTCGACCCGGTGGATGATGCCGGGCTCGGCCAGCACGCCCAGGGCGCGCAGCTGCGCCGCGTAGGCGCTGGTGCGCGGCGAGGGCGGCGGCGGGCACTGGTTCAGCACCAGGGCCAGCCGCTCCCGCAGGCCGAGGCCGACCAGCGCCTGGAGCGTCGGCCGGGCGGCCACGATGTCGAGCCGGGAGGGGCGGACCGGCATCAGGACGAAATCGGCGTCCTTCAGGGCCGGGGCGAGGCCGGACGCGCTGCCGGCGGTGTCGAGGACGGCGAGGGTCGTGCCCTGCTCGGCGAGGATGCCGAGGATCTCCGAGAGCTGGCCCATCTCCCAGGGCTGGACCCGGTCGACCGCGACGGCGTCGCGCGCGCGGTCGCTCCTGCCGTCGGCCTTGCGCAGGGCCCCCCAGCCGGCCAGCGAGCTCTGCGGGTCGAGATCGAGGGCGGTCACCTGCTCGCCCGCTTCCGCGGCGGCGACCGCCAGGGAGGCCGCCAGGGTGGTCTTGCCCGTCCCGCCCTTCTGCACCGCCAGGGCGAGGACCCGCAGCGGCCCGGCGGCGGGCCGGGGCGCGGTCTCCGGCGCCGGTTCGGATCCTTCGGGATCCATGCGTGTCCCACCTCTCCACATCTGCCAGCCGGGCCGCGGCCCGTGCGGCGCCGAATCGAACGCCCGGCACGACCGTGCTTAGCGTGACGGCGTGGGCCGGAGCCAGCGTCGCGCCCCGGCACCTGTGGACCGCCCCGAGGCGGCTCCCGATCACCGGGCCCGGGGACCGGTCCCGGAATTCCGCCGTGAGGCCGCCGCGCTACCGCATCGCGGGATCGCGCGCCGGGCCCGCGCGTTGGGCCGGCATCCCCACAGGTTGAGCGGCGCGCCAAGACCCTCGCCCCGACAAGCTCCGCGACAGGATTCCCATGCGCCTCGACCGCCGCCGCCTGCTCGGAACCGGTCTCCTGGCCCTCGCCGCCCCCGCGGCGCGCGCCGCGACGCCGTCGCCCCCGACGAGCCGGCCCGTGGGGACGCTGGAGCTCGCCATCGCGGCGGACGCGCCCTCGACCCCCACGGGGCTCGCCATCGCCCGGGGCGGCCGGATCTTCGTGATGATGCCGCGCTTCACCGGCGCGGAGCCGATCACCCTCGGCGAGGTGCTGCCCGACGGGTCGGTGAAGCCCTACCCGGACGCGGCGACCAACCGCCCGGATCCGGGGGCGCCGCAGGCGTCGCTGTTCCACGTCCCCAACGGCGTCTTCGACCGCGACGACACCCTCTGGATCCTCGATGCCGGCCTGCCCGCGGGCAAGGGGCGGCCGGTGCCGGGCGGCGCGAAGATCCTGGCAATCGATATCGGCCGGAACAGCGTCCGCCGGACGATCCCCCTCGAAGCGGGCATCGGCCCGGATTCCTCCCTGAACGACCTGCGGGTCGACGTGCGCGACGGGCGGGCTCTGGCCTACGTCACCGACCAGGGCCAGTCTGGCGCGGGCGCGATCCTGGCGGTCGACCTCGACAGCGGGCGGGTGGTGCGGCGCCTCGCGGACCACGTCAGCACGCGGTCCGAGGAGGGCCTGGTCAAGTTCGTGGAGCGCCGCCCCGTGATGGAGCGGAAGGGCGACGCGCCCGAGAAGAGCCCGAAGGGCGGCGCCAACGGCATCGCGATCAGCCCGGACGGCCGCCGCCTCTACTACGCGCCGCTGATGAGCCGGCGGCTCTACGCGGTCGAGACCGCGGCCCTGCGCGATCCGGGCGTCGCGGACGCGGCCGTGGCCGCCGCCGTCGAGGATCTCGGCGAGAAGGGCATGACCGGGGGACTGACCACCGATTCCCAGGACCGGGTCTATCTCAGCCTGCAGGAGCACAACGCGGTCGGCCGGCGCCTGCCGGACGGCACCGTCGAGGTGCTGGCCGCCGACGACCGGCTGGTCTGGGCCGACACGTTCTGGATCACCCCGGACCGGTGGCTCTATATCTCGGCGGCCCAGGTCAACCGGCGGCCGGAATTCAACCGCGGCCGGGACCTGCAGCAGCCGCCCTACGCGATCCTGCGCATGCGCATCGACGCCGACCCAGTCCTGTAGCGGATCATGACGGACCTCTCGCACGACCCGGACTTCTTCGCCCTGCTCACCGGCAGCTACGCGCGGCGCCTCGGCGAGCCTCTGGTGCCGGCGGATGCGGACGCGGACTGGCTCTACGCGGCGGCCCCGTTCGCGGTGCTCGCCCATGACGGGGGCGCGGATCCGCGCTTCGTCTACGCCAACCGGACCGCGCAGGCCTGCTTCGGCTACGCGTGGGACGAGCTCGTCGGCCTGCCCTCGCGGCTCTCGGCCGAGGCCCCCGAGCGGGCCGAGCGGCAGCGGCTCCTCGACGCGGTCACCCGGGACGGCTTCAGCCGCGGCTATCGCGGCCTGCGGATCGCCAAGGACGGCCGGCGCTTCTGGATCGACGAGGCGGTGGTCTGGCAGCTCGACCGCGACGGCGCGACGGTGGGGCAGGCCGCGACCTTCGCCCAGTGGCGCGACGCGTGAGGGCCGGGCCGCGCCGATGCGCGCGGCCGCCGCCCGGTCAGCCGTCCTCCTCGATGCTGACCTGGGCGATCTGGACGGCGCCGCCGTTCCAGTGGGCCGCCACGACGTGGCCCAGCGCGACCGCGAGGACGCAGAGCACCACCGAGGCGAACACGTTGACCATGGCCCGGACCACCGCGCCGTTCCGCATGAGGTCGAGGGTCTGGAGGCTGAACGACGAGAAGGTCGTGTAGCCGCCGCACAGCCCGATCATCACGAACAGGCGGACGTTCTCGGAGACCGGGAAGCGCCCATGCGCCAGGGTCAGCGTGCCGAACAGGCCGATGATGAACGAGCCCGTCACGTTGATGAGGATCGTGCCCCAGGGCAGGTCGCGGCTGATGGGCAGCGCCAGCACCGAGACGACGTAGCGGGCCAGGGTGCCGAGGGCACCGCCGATCATGACCAGGATGCAGGTGGTGAAGGACATGCGCGCTCCAGTGCGTCGGGCGGGCATGAGAAACCCGCCGTCGCGGCGGGTGCTTGCAAGACGCACCCCCACCGCCGGTTTCGCGGTAGGAGTCATCAGCCCTGACGGGCGGTTTCGGGGAACTCCATCCCCATCGGGGACGGCCCATAGCGTCTGCGCGGGCCGAGCGCAACGGCCGGCCGGGGCCGCCCCCCGGGCCCGCTTGTCAGGCCCGCCCTTCCTGCACGGCGTGGCAGGCGACGCCGTCGAGGAGCGCCGGCACCTCGGTCCGGCAGCGGTCGTTGGCGAGCGGGCAGCGCGGGTTGAAGGTGCAGCCGGGCGGCGGGTCGATCGGGTTCGGGATCTCGCCGGAGACCGGCACCCGGGCGCGGCCGACATGGGCGAGGTCGGGTACCGCGTCGAGGAGCATCCGCGTGTAGGGGTGGCGCGGCGTCGCGAACAGGTCCCTGGCGGACGCGACCTCCACGAGGCGGCCGAGATACATCACGCCCACGCGGGTCGCCATGTGGCGGACCACGGCGAGGTTGTGGGAGATGAACAGGTAGGTCAGCCCCAGCCGGTCCTGCAGGTCGCGCATCAGGTTGAGGATCTGCGCCTGCACCGAGACGTCGAGCGCCGAGGTCGGCTCGTCGCCCACCAGGAACTCGGCCTGACTCGCCAGCGCCCGGGCGATTGCCACCCGCTGGCGCTGCCCGCCTGAGAATTCGTGCGGGTATTTTTTGGAATCATCCGCGTGGAGGCCGACGAGGCCCAGAAGCTCGCCGACCCGGGCGCGGATCGCCCCCTCCCCCTGGATCAGGTCGAAGGCCCGGATCGGCTCGGCGATGATCTTCCCCACCCGCCAGCGCGGGTTCATGGACGCGTAGGGGTCCTGGAAGATCATCTGGATCCGGGCGCGCAGGCGCTGCCGCGCCGCGGCCTGGCGCGGGTCGGTCATCGAGACGCCGGTGATCCGCACCTCGCCGGCCGTGGGCGGCAGCAGGCCGACCACCATCCGGGCCACCGTCGACTTGCCGGAGCCGGATTCGCCGACGATCGCGAAGGTCTCGCCCTTCCGGATCTCGAAGCCGACGCGGTCGACCGCCGTGAGGAATTTCCGCGGCTCGCGCTCGATCACCCGGTTGAGCCAGGGCTTCGAGACGTCGAACTGGCGGCGCAGGTCGGTGACTTCGACGTAGGCGCTCACGCTGCGCGCTCCGCTGCATCGTACAGGTGACAGGCGACCCGGCTCGCGTCGACCGGGATCGGCTCGGGCCGCTCGACCCGGCAGCGGGCGAAGACCTTCGGGCAGCGCGGGTTGAAGGCGCAGCCCTTCGGGATGGCGGTGAGCCGCGGCATCGAGCCCGGGATCTGGCTGAGCCGGTCGGCCTCCTGCGACAGGGTCGGGATCGCCCCCATCAGGCCGACCGCGTAGGGGTGGTGCGGCTTGGCGATCACCGAGGCGACCGGGCCGATCTCGGCCACCCGCCCGGCATACATCACCGCCACCCGGTCGGCGGCCTCGGCGATCACGCCCATGTCGTGGGTGACCAGCATCACCGCGGTGCCGTGCTCGCGGCACAGGCGCTTCAGCAGCGTGATGATCTGGGCCTGGACCGAGACGTCCAGCGCCGTGGTCGGCTCGTCGGCGATGATCAGCTCCGGCTCGGCCGCGAGCGCGAGCGCGATCACCACCCGCTGGCGCATGCCGCCGGAGAACTCGTGCGGGTAGCCGTCGATGCGCCGCTCCGGCGCCGGGATGCCGACCTCGGCCAGCAGATCGATGGCGCGGGTCCGGGCCGCCTTGGCGGATAGGTCGGTGTGGGTGCGCAGGGTCTCGACGATCTGGTCGCCGACCCGGAACAGCGGATCGAGCGAGGTCAGCGGATCCTGGAAGATCATGCCGATGCGCTTGCCGCGCACGCGCCGCATCGCCTCGGGGGAGAGGTTGTCGATGCGCTCGCCCCGCAGGCGGATCTCGCCGCCGGCGATCCGGCCGGGGCGGTCGATCAGCCCGATCACCGCCGAGCCGGTCACCGACTTGCCGGCGCCGGACTCGCCGACCACGCCCAGGATCTCGCCGCGGCCGATGTCGAACGAGACCCGGTCGATGGCGGTGAGCGGCCCGCGGCGGGTGTCGAAGGCGACCGTCAGGTCGCGCACGGAGAGGATGGTCTCGGTCATGGCGTGGCGGCTCCGGTGGCAACCGGGTGTCGGACGGGCGCCCCCGTCCTTGCGAGCGGAGCGAAGCAATCCAGCGGCGCCCCGTTCATCCAGGTCGCGTGGCCCTGGGTCGCTTCGCTGCGCTCGCGATGACGATGTCCGATCATTGCAGCTTCGGATTGAGCGCGTCGCGCAGCCAATCCCCCAGGAGGTTGATGGCGATGACCAGCCCGGCCAGCGCCAGCCCCGGGAAGGCGACGATCCACCACTCGCCGGAGAACAGGAACCGGTTGCCGGTGCGGATCAGGGTGCCCAGCGACGGCATGGTTTCGGGCAGGCCGGTGCCGAGGAACGACAGCGTCGCCTCGGTGATGATGGCGAGCGCGAGGTTGATGGTCGCTATGACGAAGACCGGGCCGGTGACGTTCGGCAGGACGTGCCGGACCATGATCACCGGCGGCGACAGGCCGATCAGCCGCGCCGCCTGGACATAGTCCTTGCCCTTCTCGACCATCACGGAGGAACGCACGGTCCGGGCGTACTGCACCCAGAAGGACAGGCCGATCGAGACCACGATCAGCCCGATCAGCGGCCCGACATCGAGCGCGCTGCCGAAGCTCGCCTTGGCGACGCCGTCCACCACCAGGGCGATCAGGATCGCCGGGAAGGTGAGTTGCACGTCGGCGACCCGCATGATCAGCGTGTCGAGGAAGCCGCCCGCGTAGCCGGCGATCAGGCCGAGCGCGATGCCGAGGATCCCGGAGGTCACCACCCCGAGCACGCCGACGATCAGCGACAGGCGCAGGCCGTACAGCACCGCCGAGAGCACGTCCCGGCCCTGGTCGTCGGTGCCGAGATAATAGGGCGCCTGCCCGTCCGCCTGCCAGATCGGCGGCAGGTTGGAGTTGATCAGGTCGAGCTGGGCCGGATCGTAGGGGTTTTGGGGGGCGATCCACGGCGACGCAAAGGCGAGGCCGACCATCAGCACGGTGGCGATCAGCGCCACCACCGCCACCTTGGAGCGCAGGAAATTCGCCAGCAGGTCGGAGTCGCGCCAGCGGGCGAACCGGGAGGGCTTCGCCTCCGGCAGCGGGACCGGCGGGGCGTCGCCCGCGTCGAGGTCGTATCCGCTCATCGGCCGCCCCTCACGCCGTGTCCGATTGGGAAGCTCAGGGAGGCACCTGTCGTCTTTGCGAGCGGAGCGAAGCAATCCAGCAGCGCCACGCCGACCGGCCGCGCGCTGCCCTGGGTCGCTTCGCTGCGCTCGCGATGACGGGGTGGCCAGGCGGAGGAGTCCGTCATGTCCGACCTCACGCCGTCCGCCCGGCGGGCAGCCGCAGGCGCGGGTCCACCACCGTGTAGAGGATGTCGACCACGAGGTTGATGGTCACGAAGATCAGCGCGACGAGCAGCAGGTACGCGGACATGATCGGGATATCGACGTTCTGCACGGCCTGGACGAAGAGCAGGCCCATGCCGGGCCACTGGAACACCGTCTCGGTGATGATCGAGAAGGCGATGACCGAGCCGAGCTGCAGCCCCGCGATGGTGATCACCGGCACCAGCGTGTTCTTCAGCGCGTGCCGCAGGTGGACGGCCCGGGTGGTGAGCCCCCGCGCCCGGGCGAAGCGGACGTAGTCGGTGCGCAGCACCTCCAGCATCTCGGCGCGGACCAGCCGCATGATCAGCGTCATCTGGAACAGGCCGAGCGTCACCGAGGGCAGGATCAGCGCCTTGAGCCCGGAGGCGGTCAGGAAGCCGGTGGTCCACCAGCCGAGCCGCACCGTGTCGCCGCGCCCGTAGGAGGGCAGCCAGCCGAGCGTCACCGAGAACAGGTAGATCAGCAGGATGCCGATCAGGAAGGTCGGCAGGCTGATCCCGATCAGCGAGACCGCCTGGAACAGCCCGGCGAGCCAGGATTCGCGGCGGAGCGCGCAGTACACGCCCATGAGGATCCCGACCACCAGGGCGAAGATCGTGGCGCAGAAGGCGAGCTCCAGCGTCGCCGGCATGCGCTCGGCGAGCAGCTGCGAGACCGGCTGCCGGAACTGGTACGAGATGCCGAACTGGCCCCGCACCACGTTGCCGGCGTAGCGGACGAACTGGACCAGGACCGGGTCGTCGAGGCCGAGATCCGTCCGGATCTGGGCCCGCTCGGCCACGGTGGTGTCGGGCCCGACGATCTGGTTCACGGGGTCGCCCGCGAACCGGAACATCGCGAAGGCGATGAGCCCGACGACCGCGAGGACCGCGGCCGCCTGGATCACCCGGCGCAGCAGGAAGGCGAGCACGCCCCGGCCCCTACTGCGGGTCCTTCGACACCCAGTAGAGCAGCAGCAGGTTGTCGGCGCGCTGCGTCAGGTGGACCTTCTTGGAGACGCCCCAGGCCAGCGCCTGCTGGTGCAGCGGGATGTAGCCCCAGTCGGCGTTGAGGACGTCGAAGCCCTCCTTGATCAGGGCGTCGCGCTTGGTCTTGTCGGTCTCGGATTCGACCTTGTCGGCGATCGCGTCGATCTTCGGGTCGCAGTAGCCGGCGAGGTTCCAGCTGCCCCGGCCCGACTTGTCGCCGGGCTTCCGGCAGCCGACGATCTCGTAGAGGATGTTGTGGCTGTCCAGCGAGGACGGGGTCCAGCCCAGCAGGTAGAACGAGGTGTCGTAGGCCGGCGCCAGCACCTTGGCGAAGTACTTGGCCTTCGGCTGGGCGTTCAGGTTCACCTTGACGTTGATGCGAGCCAGCATCGAGACCACCGCCTGGCAGATCGCCTCGTCGTTGACGTAGCGGTCGTTCGGGCAATCCATGGTCAGCGAGAACCCGTCCGGGTAGCCGGCCTGGGCCATCAGCTCCTTGGCCTTCTTCAGGTCGGTGGCCGGGCGCTTGAACTCGGCGCCGCGGTCGTAGAGGGCCGGGGCGATCATCAGCGCGGAGGGCACCGCCTGCCCGCGCATGACGCGCTTGGCGATCGTGTCCTCGTCGATGGCGAGGTAGAAGGCCTCGCGCACCTTGATGTCCTTGAACGGGTTCTTGCCCTTGACGCTGGAATCCTTCAGCTCGTCCCGGTCCTGGTCCATGCCGAGGAAGATCGTGCGCAGCTCAGGTCCCGCCATCACGGTGGCGGTGCCGCTGGCGTTGACCCGCTGCTGGTCCTGCAGCGGCACCGGGTCGATCCAGTCGACCTCGCCGGAGAGGAGCGCGGCGACGCGGGTCGCCGGGTTGGCGATGGTGGTCAGCACCGCCTCGTCGAGGTTCGACTCGACCTTGCCCCAGTAGCCGTCGAATTTCTTGAAGACGGTCTTCACGCCGGGCTGGTGCTCGGTGATCACGAACGGGCCGGTCCCGTTCTCGTGCAGCGTGGCGTAGCTCGGGCTGGTGGCGCTGGGCGGCGTCGGCTGCACGACGCCGTTCTTCTCGGACCACGCCTTCGACATGATCACCCAGGTCGGGAACTGGGCGATGGCGATCGGGTTCGGCTTCTTCAGCACCATGTCGACGGTGAAGTCGTCGACCTTCACGAACTCGGCGTCGGCGGGCACGTTGGTGGTGAAGTTCGAGCCCGGGGCGCGGACGCGCTGGGCGGAGAAGATCACGTCGTCGGCGGTGAACGGCGAGCCGTCGTGGAACTTCACGTTCTTGCGCAGGTGGAAGCGCCAGCGGGTCGGCTCGGGCGTCTCCCAGGATTCCGCGAGGCCGGGGGCGAATTTCAGGTTCTTGTCGAGGGTGACGAGGGACTCGTAGGCCGCCTGCTGCATCCCTTCCGTGAAGCTCTCCTTGAGGGAGTACGGGTCGAGGGATTTCAGGTCACCCTGGAAGGCGAAGCGGAAGACGTTGGCGGCCTGCGCGGGCAGCGCGGCGAGCGCGAACGTCGCGACCGTGCTCGCGGCCACGCCGCGGGCGAGGGTCTTCAGGGCTGAGCGGGACAAGCGGATCTCCGAGACCGTGAATGCGCCACCGGCCGGCTGCCCCGGCGGTGTCCACCGCGGCGTCAGCAAGCATCGGACCATCTGTATACAAGACGAGGGCCGAGCCTGTCGCGGGGGCGCGACATCTCGTGTCTTTCGAAGCGCGTTCCGAAGCGCGTTTTCCCCGCTTCATCCCCGTTACAGAATCGCGGCTTCGACGCGCCCCGTCTTGGCGAGCGCAGCGAAGCCATCCAGGGCGGCGCCGCGCGACGGCGCGCTGCCCCGGGTCACGTCGCTCCGCTCGCGATGACGGAGCGCGCGGCCGGCGCCGGCCTACTCGGCCGCCACCCGCGCCGGCTCGTGCCGCGCCTCGGCCTCCGCCGCCTCGCCCTCCGCCACCGCCTTGCGCCGGAACAGGCGCATGACGACGACGAAGAAGACCGGCACGAAGAACACCGCCAGCACGGTCGCGGTGATCATGCCGCCCATCACGCCGGTGCCGATCGCCTGCTGGCTCTTCGAGGCGGCGCCGGTGGCGATGGCCAGCGGCACCACGCCGAAGATGAAGGCGAGCGAGGTCATCACGATCGGCCGGAACCGGAGCGTCGCCGCCTCGACCGCGGCCCGCACCACGGAGGTGCCGGGCTTCCAGAGGTCCTTGGCGAACTCCACGATCAGGATCGCGTTCTTGGCCGAGAGGCCGATGATCGTGATCAGCCCGATCTTGAAGTACACGTCGTTGGGCATGCCGCGCAGGTACACGGCCGCCACCGCGCCGATGACGCCGAGCGGGATCACCAGCATCACCGAGACCGGGATCGCCCAGCTCTCGTAGAGCGCGGCGAGGCACAGGAACACGATCAGCACCGACAGGGCGAGCAGCAGGCTCGCCTGGCTGCCCGCCTGCTTCTCCTGGTAGGACTGACCCGTCCAGGCGTAGCCGAAGCCCTTCGGCAGCTGCAGCATCAGCCGCTCCATCTCGGCGATGGCGTCGCCCGACGTGTAGCCGGGGTTCGGCTCGCCGGTGAAGCGCACCGACTGGTAGCCGTTGAAGCCGACGATCTGGCTCGGCCCCATGCTCCATTTCAGCTCCGCGAAGGACGACATCGGCACCATCGTGTTGGTGGCGTTCTTCACCGCGTAGTTGAGGATGTCCGACGCGTTCATGCGCTGGAGCTGCTCGGCCTGCACGTAGACCCGCTGCATCTTGCCCCGGTTGGGGAAGTCGTTCGGGTAGACCGAGCCGAGGTTGAGCTGGATCGTGTTGTTGATGTCCTCGAACTTCACGCCGAGCGCGGCCGCCTTCTCGCGGTCGATCACCAGCTCCGCCTGCGGGGTCGGCGGCAGGCCCTCGATCTTCACCTTCTGGAGAACCGGGCTCTGCGAGGCCAGCTTCAGGAGCTGTTCCTGGGCCGACAGCAGGGCCGCGTAGCCGCGGTTGGCCCGGTCCTGCAGGCGGAACGAGAAGCCCGCCGCGTTGCCGAGGTTGTCGACCGGCGGCGGCTCCTGCGCGTCCACCGTGGCGTCGCGGTACGTGGCGAGCGCCGCGTTGGTGCCGGCCACGAGCGCGGCGGCCGAGTTCTTGGCGTCGCGCTGGCTCCACGGCTTGAGGGTGACGAAGGCCTGGCTGGTGCTCGGGGCCTGCCCCGAGAACGAGAAGCCGTTGAGCATCGTCACGGTGGCGACGCCGGGCTGCGCCAGCAGGTGCTCCTCGACCTTGCGCACCGCCTCCTGGGTACGGTTGTAGGAGGCGCCCGGGGGCGTCTGGATGTCGACCGTGAAGAAGCCCTGGTCCTCCACCGGCAGGAAGCCCTCCGGCAGGTTGACGAAGGCGTAGGCCGTGCCCGCCACCAGCGCGACGTAGACCAGCATCACCCGGCCGGACTTCCGGATGAACGCCGCGGTGCCGCGGCCGTAGCGGGCGGTCTCGCGATCGACGAAACGGTTGAACATCCCGAACACGCCGCCCTTGGCGTGGCCGTGGCCCTTCTCGATCGGCTTCAGGAAGGTCGCGCAGAGCGCCGGCGTCAGCGACAGGGCGAGCAGCGCCGAGAACGCGATGGAGGTCACCATCGCGATCGAGAACTGCCGGTAGATGATGCCCACCGAGCCGGGGAAGAACGCCATCGGGATGAACACGGCGATCAGCACCAGGGTGATGCCGATGATCGCGCCGGTGATCTGCCCCATGGCCTTCTTGGTGGCCTCCTTGGGGGGCAGCCCCTCCTCGTTCATGATCCGCTCGACGTTCTCCACCACCACGATGGCGTCGTCGACCAGGATGCCGATGGCCAGCACCATGCCGAACATGGTGAGCACGTTCACCGAGAAGCCCGAGATCCACATCACCGTGACCGTGCCCATGAGAGCGATCGGCACCACGATGGTGGGGATCAGGGTGTAGCGGATGTTCTGCAGGAACAGGAACATCACGAGGAAGACCAGCACCACCGCCTCGACCAGCGTGTGCAGCACCTTCTCGATGGAGGCCTCCACCGCCGGGGTGATGTCGTAGGGGATGTCCCACTTCAGGTCCGGCGGGAAGAACTGGGACAGCTCCACCATCTTGGCGCGGATCGCCTTGGCGGTCTCGAGCGCGTTGCCGTCCGGGGCGAGCGTCACCGAGATGCCGGCGGCGGGGCCGCCGTTGAGGCGCGTGGAGAACTGGTAGGCGTCGCCGCCGAGCTCGATCCGGGCGACGTCGCGCAGGCGCACGTTCGAGCCGTCGGGATTGGCCCGCAGCACGATGGCGCCGAACTCCTCGATCGTGCCGAGCTGGCCCTTCACGATGATCGGCACGGTGAGCGCCTGCCGGGTCGGGCTCGGCTGCGCGCCGACCGAGCCGGAGGCGACCTGGACGTTCTGGTTGCGGATCGCGTCGGTGACGTCCGAGGCGCTGAGCGAGAGGCCGCGCAGCTTGTCGGGATCCACCCAGACGCGCAGCGACCGCTCCGTCGAGTAGAGCGTCGCGCGGCCGACGCCGGGGATGCGGCGGATCTCGTTGATGACGTTGCGGATCAGGAAGTCGCCGAGGCCGACCTCGTCCATCGACCCGTCCTTGGAGACCAGGGTGATGATGTTGAGGGTCGCGGCCGAGGCCTCCTCCACGAGGATGCCCTGCTGGCGCACCTCGGCCGGGAGACGCGCCTCCACGCGCTTCAGCCGGTTCTGCACCTCGACCGAGGCGAGCGACGGGTCGGTGCCGGGCTGGAAGGTGGCGGTGATGTTGACCGAGCCGAACGAGTCGGTGGTCGACTCGAAGCTCATGATGTTGGCGGCGCCGTTCAGCTCATCCTCGATGAGCCGGGTCGTGCCGATGTAGAGGCTCTCCACGGAGGCGCCCGGATAGGCGGTCGACAGGGCGATGGAGGGCGGGGCGATCACCGGGTACTGCGCCACCGGCAGGTTCGGGATGGCGAGCGCGCCGCCGAGGCAGATGAACAGCGCCACCACCCAGGCGAAGACCGGGCGGTCGATGAAGAAGCGTGCCATGATCGGGCTCTCCCGGACTCAGTGGCGCTGCTGGACGGCGGCGGCCCGCGGGGTGACCTCCGCCTTGTCGCCCGGCACGTCGGGCGCCTCGTCGGTGTCGTGCTTCGGTCCGGTCTCGCCGTGGACCGGGGTCTGGTCGAGGGGCTTCACCTTGGCGCCGACGGTGATCTTCTGGAAGCCGTCGATGATGACGCGCTCGCCGGCCTTGAGGCCCGAGCGGATCAGCCAGTTCTGCCCGACCACCGGCCCGACCTCGACGGGCTGGCGCATCACGGTCTCGTCGGCGCGCACGATCCAGACCTCGGCGCGGCCGTCGTCGGTGCGCTGGATCGCCTGCTGCGGCACCGCGATCGCGTCGGAATCGATGCCCTGCTTGATCCGCGCCCGCACGTACATGCCTGGGAACAGCTCGTCGTGCGGGTTCGGGAACTGCACCCGCAGCGTCACCTGGCCGGTGCTCGGGTCGGCGGTGACGTCCGAGAACAGCAGCCGGCCCGCCAGCGGGTAGAGGGAGCCGTCATCCATGATCAGGTGGACGTTGGCGGTGTTGTCCTCCAGCCGCGCCAGCTCGCCGCTCGCGAGGTCCCGGCGCAGGCGGTTCAGCTCGCCGACCGACTGGGTGATGTCGACGTAGATCGGGTCGAGCTGCTGGATCGTGGCGAGCGCCCCCGTGGAGCCCGGCTCGATCAGCGTGCCCTCGGTGAGCAGCGCCCGGCCGATGCGGCCGGTGATCGGCGCGCGCACGTCGGTCCAGCCGAGGTTGAGCTGCGCGCGGTCGCGGGTTGCCTTGGCGCCGGCCACCTCGGCCTCCGCCTGCTTCTTGGCCGCGAAGGCGGCGTCGTACTGCGCCTGGCTCGCGGTGGCGCGGGAGAGCAGCTGCTCGAGCCGGTCGGCCTGCTGGCGGGCGAGCACCAGGGCGGCCTCCTGGCGGGCGAGGGCCGCCTCGGCGCTGGCGAGCTCGACCTCGTAGGGTGCCGGGTCGATCTTGTAGAGGATGTCGCCCTCCTTGACCTGGCTGCCCTGCTCGAAGAGCCGCTTGACCACGAGCCCGGAGACCCGGGAGCGGACCTCGGCGATGCGCATCGGCGCGACGCGGCCCGGCAGGTCGCGCAGGTAGGGGATCGCCTGGGGCTCGACCTTGACGAACCCGACCTCCGGCACCGGCGGGGTCGGCGCGGCGACCTGCTTCGGGTTGCAGGCGGCGACACCCAGCAGGAGCAGGGCCGCGGGCAGGAGGGCGGTCGCGCGGGCCGAGGCGCGGAACGACGACGGGATTCTGGCGGACAAAGTGCGGGTCACGATTACCGACGCTCCTGAAAGCATGCGTCTGCTGAGGCTGGCGCGGAGCGTGGGCCCGCGCATCGTCGAGTCAGATCCCGGGACCGGTCACGAGGCCGGTCGGACGAAGATCAGGACGGGCGCGCCATCATGCCGGCCGCGAGACCGGCGCGCGCGTCAGGCCCGGCGTGGAGGCCGGTGCGGCGAACCGTCCGGCGCGGAGGCCGGTACGCTGTCGGACCTGTAGTCGAACGATGCGTTGACAGTGTGACGGGGGCGCGGCGCGTCGACCGGCGGGCGCGGCAGCCCCAGTTCGGTGAGGATCTCGCTGTCGGCGGCGCAGAGATCGGTGCGGCCGAAGACCGAACGCTTCGCCTCGGACCGCTTGGCCTCGGGCTGCGCGTCCGGCGTGCCGGACAGGATCGTCAGGCGCGGGCTCGCGATGGCGCAGGCCGGGCCCTCCGGGTGCGCGGCCTCGGCCCGCGCGGGCGCGGCCACCAGCGCGGCCGTCGCGAGCATGAGCAGCGCCAGCGCGGCGAGGCCCCGGGCGAGGCGGTCCGGCAGGCCCGCGGCGCGGCGGGTCAGGAGAGCGGCGGATCGGATCACGAGTCTGAGATAAGCACGGCTGTCGCCGCGCGCAATCACCCACGGCGTCGCGCCACCCGCCCAGTGTTGCGCGCAGCACACAGCTGCGCCCGGAAGTGGCCATACCGGCGGCCCGGCCTCAACCTTGCCGTGAAGTCCGGGCCGGCTCGCCCCATGCGCGCAGGGGTTCCGCGCGGGCTTGGCCGAGATCTGCGAAGACTCGCCGAGATCTGCGAAGACCCGCCGAGATCCGCGAGTCCCCGCGCCGCGACGAACGGAGGACGGAAGACTATGGCGAGACGGATCGCGCTACTCGGGCTCGCGGGCCTGCTGCTCGGGAGCGCCCCGGCGGCGGCCGCCAACCCGCTGGACAGGGGTCCGATCGCGGACTTCCTCAACATCTTCCGCAGCCAGGCGATCCCGCGCGAGACGGTGGCGTGGACCGGCAAGGAGAAGCCCGGCACCATCGTGGTCTCGACCCGCCAGCGCCGGCTCTACTACGTGCTCGGCGGCGGCGCGGCGGTCCGCTACGGCGTGGGCGTCGGGCGGCAGGGCTTCTCGTGGTCCGGCACCAAGACCGTCACCATGAAGAAGGAATGGCCGGACTGGCGCCCGCCGCAGCAGATGCTGGCCCGCCGCCCCGACCTGCCGCGGTACATGGCCGGCGGCCAGGACAACCCGCTGGGCGCCCGCGCCCTCTATCTCGGCTCGTCGCTCTACCGCATCCACGGCTCGAACGAGCCCGAGACGATGGGCGCGGCGGTCTCGTCCGGCTGCATCCGCATGACCAACAAGGACGTGACCGACCTCTACGACCGGGTCCGCGTCGGCACCAAGGTCATCGTGCGCGACTGACCGGGCGGGCGGCCGCGACGGCCGCCCCCCTCCGGCCGCCCCCTCCTCCCGCGCCGCGGAGCCGCAGCCGGTGGCGTGCGCCCGCCCGCGTCGACAGGCGCGGCGGGCCGGTGTTAGGAGCCGCGCCGTCGGGCAGAGCCGGATCGCCCGACCGCCACGAGGGACAGCATGAACGAGCGCATCATCCTGCGGGCCGGCGAGGCCCTGGTCGCGGGCGGGCCGCCCAACACCGCCTCCGAGCCCGAGGTCATCATCGGCGAGCTCGACGGGCCGGTCGGCACCGCCCTGGCCACGCTGACCGGCGATCAGGTCGTCGGCCACAGCCGCGTCTTCGCCCTGCTCAACACCGACATCATGGTCCGCCCGGTCACCCTGTGCGTGTCCAAGGTCAGCGTCACCGAGAGCAAGTACACCTCGATCCTGATGGGCACCGTCCAGTTCGCCATCGCCAACGGCGTGCTGGACGCCGTGCGCGCCGGCTACATCCCCAAGCACAAGGCCAACGACCTCGGCATCATCTGCTCGGTCTGGCTCAGCCCCGGCGTCATCGAGGCCCAGCACGTCGACCACAAGGCGCTGTTCGACATCCAGCGCCGGGGCATGACCGAGGCGATCCGCAAGGCCATGACCAACGAGCCCTCGATCGACTGGCTCCTCGAGAACCAGGACAAGATCACCCACAAGTACTACCAGATGGGCCTCGACGGAAAAATCTGAGCGCCCGGCGCCGCGGCGGTCGACCGCCCTGCCGCGTCGCCCGGTCAGCGGCGGGCGGGGCGCGCACGATCCCGCGGGCGGCCACGGCCGAGCCTGTCGCGATCCGGTGCCTTCGGGTAGGATGGCGGCATGAGCAGACGCGCCGATTCCCGTCCGTTCCGCCGCCTCGCGGCCGGCCTCGTGCTCGGGGCCTGCTGGCTCCCGGCCGGTCCCGCCGCCGCCCAGGCGCTGTTCTGGCCGTCCATCGGCTTCGCGCCGCTGCCCTCCTTCGCGTGGCCGCAGATGCCCGAGGACGCGTATGGCCGCTGGACCGGCTCCTACGCCCGCCTGTCGACCGGCTACGCGGTCAGCACGTCCCGGCATCTCGGCAGCTATTCGGGACCGACCATCGGGTTCGAGGGCGGCCGGATGTGGCAGGAGGGCCCGATCCTCTACGGCATCAGCGGCGGGTTCGACTATCTCGCCGGCCTCGGCGGCAACCTCACGCCGGGCTACGGGCGGCTCGCCTATTCCAACGACTTCGCCGGATCCCTGGAGGTGAAGGTCGGCACCCTCGTCGCGCCGGACGTGCTGGTCTACGCCAAGACCGGCGCCCTGGCCCTGCACCAGACGCTGCGCGTCGGGCCGACCCCGGGGTCGCTGCCGTTCGCGCGCCAGGACATCGCGGTCCGGCCGGTGGCCGGCGTGGGCGTCGAGTGGGCGGTCACGGACCGCCTGTCGCTCGCGGTCGAGGCCGGCGTGGTCGGCGGCGGGATCCGCTGAGGCGCGGCCCCCGCCGGCCTCGCCGAGCGGTGCCGTCCGGGGCGTGGCCGCCTATTTCGGCACGAACGCCCAGTAGTCGAGGTCGAGGATCACCGCCGGGTCATAGCCGTCGCCGGCGCGGTCCGGGAAGGCGCCGCAGGGCTGGTTCTTGGTGGCGACCGTCCGCAGGCGCAGGAGCCCGACATCGTCGCGGCCGACATCGGCGGTCGCCAGCACCTCGCTCCAGGCATAGACCGTGTCGCCGGCGAAGAGCGGCGCCACGTGGCGGCCGGCGTTGATGCCCGCGAGGGCGAAGGCGTTGCCGAGCCCGTTGAAGCTCAGCGCCCGCGCCAGCGAGATCACGTGGCCGCCGTAGATCAGGCGCCGGCCGAAGCGGGTGTCCTTGGCGGCCAGCCCGTCGAAATGCACCTTGGCGGTGTTCTGGAACAGGCGCGTGGCGATCTGGTGCTCGGCCTCCTCGACGGTCATGCCGTCGACGTGGTCGATCTTCTCACCCACCGCGTAATCCGCGAAGCGGTGCGGGCTGCCGGCGAGGTCGGTGTCGTAGGCGGCGGCCGAGAGCTTCGGCAGCGCGCCCGCGAGGTCCTGCGGGTCGACCACCTTGGCGAGGCTCGGCACGTGCTCCTCGGCGATCGCCGCCTCGGGGTCGCGCTTGCGCACGAGCACCCAGCGGCAATAGCTCAGCACGGTCTCGCCGCGCTCGTCGGAGCCCACCGAGCGGACGTAGACCACGCCGGTCTGCCGGTTCGAGCTCTCCTTGAGGCCGATCACCTCCGACACGGTGGAGAGCGTCTCGCCCGGGTAGACCGGCCGCCGGAACCCGCCCTCGGCGTAGCCGAGATTGGCCAGCGCGTTGAGGGAGACGTCCGGGACGGTCTTGCCGAACACCATGTGGAAGGTGAGCAGGTCGTCGAGCGGGCTCTTCGGGTAGCCGATGGCCCGGGCGAAGGCGTCCGACGACTGCACGGCGAAGCGCGGCCCGTAGAGGCCCGTGTACAGCGCCACGTCGCCCACCGTCACGGTGCGCGGGGTGGCGTGGCGGATGGTCTCGCCGAGGCGGAAATCCTCGAAGAAGCGGCCGGGATTCGTCTTCACGGGCGTTCGACCCTACTGCGTGTAAACGTAAGCTGCGGGCACCGCGTATTCATGCAGCAGACGGCTGATGAACAGCAGCAGCAAGATGAGGATGATCGGCGAGATGTCGACGCCCCCGAGATTGGGCAGCAGGTTGCGGATCGGCCGCAGCACCGGCTCGGTCAGCCGGTAGAGCACCTCGCCGATCTGCGCGACGATCGGGTTGCGCACGTTCACCACGTTGAACGCGACGAGCCAGCTGAGAACCGCGCTTGCGATGAGGACGTAGATGAAAAGCTGGACGACCGTGTCGAAGAGCCAGATCAGGGCGTTCATGCGGGTCCGCGCGTATCCTTCGGGCCGCCCGCACCCCAGCGCCGGAGCGGCGCGCGGCGGGCGACGTTGAAACAGGGAATTGACAGGCTGAGCCGCCCGCGCCTACAAGGCCGGCGCCTCGACGGGGCTGTAGCTCAGATGGGAGAGCGCCGCAATCGCACTGCGGAGGTCAGGGGTTCGAATCCCCTCAGCTCCACCACTCATTTTTCGGCCTGGAAAAGTGAGCGGTGGCAATGGTTTACAAAACGTGTCCCCACGTTTTAGACCCAGGTAGACCCATCAGATCGGGTCTTAAAGGGCCCGGGCAGACGACAAAAACTTTCGACAGACCCGATCTTCCGCGGTCCCGAGTGTGGCGAATCGATCACGTTCCATTGAGGATTCCACGCGGCAGCGCTGCGCTACCGGATGCCCAGGCTAGGTCTTCGACCGATCCGGCAACAAAGCGCACGCCGGTCGTGCCCCGGGGATCTATCGTGTCTGATCACCTCACCACCGGGCTGAGACTGGCAGAACCGCGGAGAGACGCGAGCCGGCAAGCCGCCGATGCCTTACGGGGTTATGCATTTGAGCTCTACGCGAGTGCGTTGGCATGGCTCCGCCTCGGCAGCGATGAGGATCTGGCTGTTCTCGTCGATGGACAGCGCCACCGCGTGGGTGGGTGGGGCCATGTAGAGGCCGACGACATCTTCGACCTTGGCGGCGAAGGCGGGGGCGCGCGAGCGATTGAACGTGCGCAGCCGATGCAGCTGGAGGCGGTGAGCCTCCCATGACCTGACCGGCTGGCTTTGGACCGGGCTGAATGAGAGGATCAGTCAGGATCGAAGGAGTCGGCCATGCGGCGAGGTCGGAAGAGGAGCGCGGAGCAGGTGGTGCTGAAGCTGCGCCAGATCGAGGTGCAAACTGGACTTGCTCCGCAAAAGTGGAGAGCTCTTTTCCTGAAGGAGGAGGGTTCCGATGGCAGACCGGAAGCAAACCTTTACCCCTGAGTTTCGCGCAGAGGCGGTGCGATTAGCGCAGACGAGCGGGCGGTCCCGCCGCGAGGTCGCCGCCGATCTCGGCGTCGGGCTCTCGACGCTGTGCAACTGGATCGACGGCCGGCGTGAGCGGGAGATGGACCATCCGCCGGCCGATCGGCAGGAGGACATGGCCGCCGAGCTCAAGCGCCTGCGGCGTGAGAACGAGGTGCTGCGCCAGGAGCGGGAAATCCTGAAGCGGGCCACGGCTTTTTTCGCCAAGGAGGGAAGTCGATGAGGTTCCGCCTCATCGACGCGGCGAAGAAGGACTTCCCGGTCGCGCGCCTGTGCAAGGTCCTCGATGTCAGTCCGAGCGGCTACTTTGCCTGGAAAAGCCGTCCGGCCTCGACGCGGCAGCGCGAGGACCTCGTGCTACTCGCCCACGTCCGATCCGCCTTCACGCTCTCGCACGAGACGCACAGTAGCCCACGCATGACCCACGAGTTGCGTGAGCAGGGTTTGGCGGCAGGCCGAAGACGCGTGGCCCGGCTGATGCGGGAGAACGGGCTCAAAGCCCGCCAGCCGCGGCGCTTCCGGCGCACCACGGACAGCGGCCACGCCTTCCCGATGGCGCCCAACCACCTCGACCAGGACTTCGCGGCGGCCGGGCCGGATCGCAAGTGGGGAAGCGACATCTCCTACATCTGGACGCGGGAGGGTTGGCTGTACCTGGCGGTGGTCCTCGATCTGTACTCCCGACGGGTGGTGGGCTGGGCGGCGAGCGACCGTCTTCACAAGGAACTCGCGCTGACCGCGCTGCGACGAGCCCTCGTCGTCCGGCAGCCCGGACCAGATCTGCTCCATCATTCCGACAGTCAGAAGATCGTTGCCAGATTCCTGGCGGCCTGATCCGCACAGCGATGGACCGTCAGTTAAGCTGGCGCCGCAGGGTGTCCCGGTGTGGCCTGACCCGCACTCTGATCGACCGGCCGTGTCTTTCCCCAAACCTGTCGGCCGCCCGGGAACACCCTGCGGTGAGGTTTTGCCTCGCCGATGCTTGTGACCCGAGAAGGGCCTGACCGTCTGGTCTCGTGACTGTCCTGTCCGCGCATCCGGTCGTGGTGAAGCCATCAGGCTCGATCGACAGGAGGATGGGATGAGTGCCGAGGAAGCTCACGAACGTCACGTCATCGGCGGTGTCGACACCCACAAAGATCTGCATGTCGCTGCGGTCGTCGATGACCGGGATTGGGTTCTGGCGACCGCCAGCTGCCGCGACCCGCCAGGGCTATCGGCAGATGCTGACCTGGATGCGTTCGTTCGGCCCGCTGCGCCGCGTCGGGGTCGAATCGACCGGCAGCTATGGTGCCGGCTTGCTCCGCTTCCTCCAGCGGGCCGGGATCGAGGTGCTGGAGGTGACCGCCCCCGACACCCAGGACCGTCGCCGGCGGGGCAAGAACGACGACTTCGATGCACAGAGCGCGGCGCACGCGGCCTTCGCCGGCACCCGTACCGTCACGCCGCGCACCCGCGACGGCATGGTCGAGTCGCTGCGCGTCCTGAGCGCGTGCCGGAAGACGGCGGTCGCGGCCCGGCGCA
>NZ_JBKFAK010000209.1:0-299 GCF_053345595.1 Methylobacterium sp. D54C | reverse complement strand
GCGCCCCCGCCGCGGACGGGGGCCAGGCCCGCCGCGTCGGCACCGCCGCCGACGACGTGGACATGGCGCGCGAGCGCCGCAGCACGACGAGGCCCGCCGGAGGACGCGGCCGGCACGGCGGCCCGCTCCGCGCGGCGCGGATTAAGCGCGGCCCGCGATCGTCTAACTCTGGACATCCCGAGACCACCTGGACCGCCCGGCCCACGCCGCGGCGGTCATTTCGTGCCGTCATCGTCGGCGGACCGACCCCTCCGGCCCTCCGAGCCGCTCTCAGCGCGGCCCGCCGCGCCGTGTCGGAC
>NZ_JBKFAK010000208.1:0-300 GCF_053345595.1 Methylobacterium sp. D54C | reverse complement strand
TCGACCGGATCGAGCGGGCGGCGCAGGAACGGGGGGCGATCGCCCGGGCGCGCGACCTGCGCTTCGCCCTGGACCGCTTCCTCGTTCAGGAGGGGGGCGCCTTCGGAGGCCGGATCGACCCGCGCCGGATCGTGGCGGGCGGCCATTCCTACGGCGCCAACACGACTCTGATCGCCGCGGGTGCGCGCGTCGTCCGCGACGGGCACGCCCTTCAGGCGCGGGATCCGCGGACCGCGGCCGGGATCGTGATCTCGGCGCCGCCCTTCTACGGCGAGCGCGACCTCCGGGCCGTCCTGGGCG
>NZ_JBKFAK010000207.1:0-301 GCF_053345595.1 Methylobacterium sp. D54C | reverse complement strand
GGCTGGCGCGCCTGCTCGGAGGCTACGCCCTGCCGTCGGCGCCGGTCGTCGCCCTGCTCGGCTCGGGACGGCGGTCGCGCGCGGCCCGGACGGGGCGGTTCCTCGGGGCGCTCCGGCGCTCGTTCGATCCGCTCCCGTGGCGCCCGCCCGCGGGGCCGGGCGCGGCCGCCGGGGATGCGGGGCCTTGAGGCGCGCCGGCCGCGCGCCGTCCGGCCCCGAACGCTCCGCCCGACGACGCCCGATCCCGCTCAGCTCCGGATCTCGATCGGCGTGCCGACCTCGACCCGCGCGTAGATCGCGC
>NZ_JBKFAK010000206.1:0-301 GCF_053345595.1 Methylobacterium sp. D54C | reverse complement strand
GACGGCGTCCTGGTCGGCCCCGCCGACCTGTCGATCGCCCTGTCCAAGGGGGCGGCCATCGACCCGCTGGGATCGGCGGTCACGGCGGGCCTCGGGGAGATCGCGCGCAAGACCCGGGCGGCGGGCAAGATCCCCTGCGCCTTCGCGCCGTCGCCGGCGCGCGCCCGGGAGATGGTCGGGATGGGCTACCAGCTCGTCTCGGTCGAGTACGACGCGCTGACCATCGCCAACGCCTTCGCGCGGGTGCTCTGCGAGGCCGACCCGGCGCGGGCCGGCTGAGGCCTAGGCGGCCTCGCCGGGC
>NZ_JBKFAK010000205.1:0-301 GCF_053345595.1 Methylobacterium sp. D54C | reverse complement strand
CGGTACACCACGACCGGCATGGCGACCGACCAAGGCAAGACCTCAAACATGAACGCCCTCGGGGTCGTCGCCGGGCAGCTCGACAAGGCGCTGCCCGGGGTCGGGACCACGACCTTCCGGCCGCCCTACACCCCGGTCACCTTCGGCGCCCTCGTCGGCCCGGCGCGCCACGCCCTGTTCGCCCCGATCCGCACCACGCCGATCCACAGCTGGGCGGAGGCCCGCGGCGCCCTGTTCGAGAACGTCGCCCTGTGGCGGCGCGCCTGGTACTTCCCGAAGCCGGGCGAGGACCTGCACGCGG
>NZ_JBKFAK010000204.1:0-302 GCF_053345595.1 Methylobacterium sp. D54C | reverse complement strand
AGACCAGCTGCTCGAGGTAGCGCGCCTTCAAGTCGTCCGAGCCGTGGGCCGCGAGCGCCTCGATGCCGCCCTGGGTCAGGAGCGGGCAGAGGCCGAAGGCGAGGTTGGCGCCGTTCCACATCTCGGTGCAGGCGCGCTCGATCAGCTTCGGCAGGCCCTGGCCGCCGTGGTCGGCCTCGGCCGAGAGTCCGTTCCAGCCGCCCTCCGTGAAGGTGCGGTAGGCCTCGCGCCAGCCCGGCGGCGTGGGGACCCGCCCGTCCGCGAACGGGGTGCCGTGCCGGTCGCCGGCCCGGTTGAGCGGC
>NZ_JBKFAK010000203.1:0-302 GCF_053345595.1 Methylobacterium sp. D54C | reverse complement strand
CCCGACCTACGCCCGGGCCGCGGCGACGCGCCGGGACAACATGATCCAGTCCGCCCAGGCGCTCGAGGGCCAGCTCGCCGAGGCGAAGGCCGAGCTGGGCGAGGCGTTCGAGGGGCTCAAGAAGGTCGAGATCCTGAACGACCGCGAGCGGACCGCCGAGCGCGCTGCCGAATCGGCCCGCGAACAGGCCGCCATGGACGGGATCGGCCTCAACCGCGCCCGGGGCTGACGCGGCCCGTCGGACCGCTCGGCCGGCTTCCGCGGCACGAAACCGTCACGATCACCTGACAAGGGGGATCGCG
>NZ_JBKFAK010000202.1:0-303 GCF_053345595.1 Methylobacterium sp. D54C | reverse complement strand
GCCGTCGAGACCGATGGCGAACCCCACGGTCGCCACGAACAGCCCGATAGCCACGAAGGACTGCGCGCGGCCGGCGGGGAGGGCTGCGGGGCCGAGCCGGTGCTCCGATGCCGCGGCACCAAGCACCAGCGGCAGCAAGGGCAGCACACAGGGTGACAGCACCGAGAGGATGCCGGCGAGGAACGCGAGGCCGAACGCCGTGGCCACGACCGACCTACAACGCCTTCTCGACGGCGCCCTCGATCCACTCCGGCTGGGTATCGCCGACCGAACGACCCGTCTCCTTCTCACCCTTGAAGGTGA
>NZ_JBKFAK010000201.1:0-303 GCF_053345595.1 Methylobacterium sp. D54C | reverse complement strand
GCCTTCGCGGAGCGCGTCGCCGCCGAGGACGACGGTGCGACCTTGGCCCGACTCCACCGGCTGATGGGGGCTGTCCACGGTGCTGTGGCCCACGAGCCCGGTCCCGCGTGCGGCGTGGTGCCGGCCGGCAAGGCGTTCGCCGCGGGCCGCGGGATCTGCCAGGATCTCGCCCACGTGCTCATCGCCGCCGCCCGCCACATCGGCATCCCGGCGCGCTACGTCGCCGGCTACCGGGCCCGGGAGGACGGGCAGGCGGATGTCGAGGCGCCCCACGGCAGGGTCGAGGCCCTGGTGCCGGATCTC
>NZ_JBKFAK010000200.1:0-303 GCF_053345595.1 Methylobacterium sp. D54C | reverse complement strand
GCCGACGGCGGGCGGCGCGTCCGCGTCTTCGAGCAGGAGATGGAGGAGCGTCAGAACCAGCGGCGCTGGCTGGAACGCGAGCTGCGGCTGGCGGTCGGCACCGCGCAGATCGAGCTGCACTATCAGCCGCTGTTCGACCTGGCGACGAACGCGGTGACGAGCTTCGAGGCCCTCGCCCGGTGGCCCCCCCGGGAACGCGGGATGATCTCGCCCGGCGAGTTCACCCCGCTCGCCGAGGCGACGGGGCTGATCGACGCCCTCGGCGCCTACGTGCTCGAACGGGCCTGCGCCGATGCCATGACG
>NZ_JBKFAK010000020.1:0-92366 GCF_053345595.1 Methylobacterium sp. D54C | reverse complement strand
TCGCGGGCTGGCATCAGCCCCGTGGGCCGCCGTTCCGCTCCACGTCGCACCGGGCAGGTTCGCCATGACCCGGCATGACCTGACGCCGCCAACCACCCGAGGAACCGCGCCGCGGGGCATGCCTCACCCTGTGCCGAACCTCAGGATGAACCGTGCCCCCGCGATCGTCGAACCCCGGTTCGCTTCGCCAAGCGCTGAGGTCCCGCCAATCCGGGGACTTCCAGGCACGCCACCGGCGAGGTTTGCCCGCCGTCGCTCCGCCACTGGGGGCGACGCCCAGCCCTAATCCCCATAGGCCCGCCCGCCATCCCGCGGGTTCGTCCATCCAAGACTTTCGTACGCCTCGCGGCGACCGAAACTCTTCAGGATCTGCCGTTCCGCTTTGGGGCACAAATCCGGGAAAGCGGACGCTCGGCAAATGGCTGAAAATGGCCGAAAGCAGAATGTCTGCTGCGGAGGTGGTCAACCGTCAGAGCGGACATCCTTCTACCGACCCAACACAGCCCAAGAGCTTCTTAAAAAAACGGGGGTTGGCGGGTTGAGCATTGTCGGCAACACCCCTTCTTCCGGATAGCCTCCGGGTCAAGATTGCGATTGACCTGTTCATGCGTGAAAGCGGGACAAGGTAGAGAGCGACGACGGCTGCTGTGCTCCCATCGCCGAGCATCCAGCCCGAAAGCGTCGCGCCCTCGCCGACAAGGGCAGCAAAGGGCGTAGCTTAATTGCGACGTCACGGCGTGCGATCCCGGAACCCGCAGACGACGACACAGACCGACGCAAGCGATTGGCGGCCCCGCGAGCTGTATGGTATTCGGAACGGATGTCCGAAGCTCTCGAGATTGCCCACGGTGATTTCGGCCGTGTGGCCCTGCTCGACATGGACCGCGGCCTCGTCCGGCACGCGCATCATCACTGCCACGTCCTGTTGAAGGTCGAGGGCGACGACACGCAGTTCCTGGTCGGCGAGCGCGTGGTCCGCCTCACCGACGAACAGGCCGTCCTCATCAACGCCTGGGAAACGCACGCCTACCTGCACGATCCCAACCGCGACAAGGCGATGATCCTCGCGCTCTACATCGAGCCGGCCTGGCTCGGCGCGTTCCGGAACAACTGGGCGGCGAGCGGCGCTCCGGGCTTTTTCGAACAGCCGGTCGGCCTGATCACGGCGCGGATCCGGCAGCTCTCGCGCGATCTCGCGGCCGAGATGGTCTATGCCCCGGCATCTCGCCACATCCGCGAGACTCTGTTGCCGGACCTGATGATCGCCCTGATCGAGCGCTTCACCGCGTGGCGTGAGGCCGGGGATTCCTTGAGGGCGGCAAGCCGCAACCGCGACTGGCGCGTGCAGCGGGCCATCGCCCGGATCCGGGCAGAGCCTGGAACCGGCGACGGCATCGACGCGCTCGCCCGCGAAGCCGGGCTCTCGCGGGCGCATTTCTATCGGTTGTTCGAGCAGACTACCGGCGCCTCGCCGAACGTCTTCAAGAACGCCATCCGCCTCGAGTGCGCGGTCCGGGCCATCGTCGATACCGACCAGGGACTGACGGATCTCTCGCTCGGGCTCGGCTTCTCCACGCCCCCGCATTTCTCGCGCTTCTTCCGCGACCATGTCGGCGTCCCGCCGAGCGTCTTTCGCACCATCGTGCGCCGCGCCGCCCTACCGCTCGCCTGAGCGCCGCCAAGCACCGGCAATGTTTTTGAGACGTTTGGGTAAGTCGTGAGACGCGGCGGGATCCTCCTCCGCCCGCGACGCGATGCATCCTCCCCGGACCAGGCCTGCAAGAGCCTTGGACGAGGAAGCGAACGTTGGGCATCGAGCACATCCCGTTCGTCGGACGGTCGGTCGAGCGCGTCGAGGACGCGGGCCTGCTGTCGGGACGCGGGCGCTACATCGACGATCTGGGCACGAAGCCGGGCACGCTGCACGTGGCCTTCCTGCGCTCGCCCCATGCTCACGCCGACATCCTTGCAATCGACGCCGCCGCCGCACTGGCATTGCCGGGCGTGGCGGCCGTCCTTACCGGACGCGACCTCCTCGACATCACCACAGGCCTCGTCCCGGCCGTCCGCGCGGCGGTGGATGCCCGCGCCATCGCGGTGGACCGGGTGCGCTATGTCGGCGAGCCGGTCGCCATCGTCCTGGCCACGGATCGCTACGTCGCCGAGGACGGCTGCGACCTGATCGAGGTCGATTACCGGCAGCGCCCTGCCGTCATCGATCCGCTCGCCGCGCTGGCGGGCGATGCGCCCGTTCTGCACGAGGGCGTCGGCGCCGACCAGGTCAGCGACCGCGCCTTCCGCTACGGCGATCCCGAAGCGGCCTTCGCCGAGGCCAGGCACACCCTGGCGGTGACGGTCCGCTACCCGCGCAACACCGGCTCTCCGATGGAGACCTACGGCGTCGTCGCCGAGTACGACCCCACCGACGACAGCTACGACGTGCTCGCCAACTTCCAGGGGCCGTTCAGCATCCACGCCGTGGTCGCCCGGGCGCTCAAGGTGCCGGGCAACCGCCTGCGCCTGCGCACGCCCCCCGATTCCGGCGGCAGCTTCGGCGTGAAGCAGGGCGTCGCGCCCTACGCCGTCCTGGTTGCGGCCGCGTCACGCAAGGTCGGGCGCCCGGTCAAGTGGATCGAGGACCGGCTGGAGCACCTCGCGGCCTCGGTTTCGGCGACCAACCGCGTGACCACGCTGACGGCCGCCTTCGACGACGACGGCCGGGTCTCAGCCCTCGATTGGGATCAGGTCGAGGATTGCGGCGCCTACCTGCGCGCCCCCGAGCCCGCCACGCTCTACCGGATGCACGGCAACATGACCGGCGCCTACGCGATCCGGCATGTGCGGATCCGCAACCGGGTGGTGCTGACCAACAAGACGCCGACCGGGCTGGTGCGCGGCTTCGGCGGCCCGCAAGTCTACTATCCCCTGGAGCGGCTGATGCAGCGCATCGCCGTGACGCTCGGCCTCGATCCCCTCGACGTGATCCGCCGCAACCTGATCCCGGCCGACGCCTTCCCCTACCGCACGGCCAGCGGCGCCCTCTACGATTCCGGTAACTACCAGCTCGCCCTCGATGTGGCCGCCCGGGACGGCGGGCTCGACGAGCTCGTCCGGCGGCGCGCGCAGGCCCGGGCCGACGGCCGGCTCTACGGAATCGGCTACACCGCCGCCGTCGAGCCTAGCGTCTCCAACATGGGCTATATCACCACGGTCCTGACCGCCGCCGAGCGGGCCAAGGCCGGCCCGAAGAACGGGGCGCAGTCCACCGCGACCATCACCCTCGATCCCGTCGGCTCCGTGACCGTGCAGGTCGCCTCCGTGCCGCAGGGCCAGGGCCACCGCACCGTGCTGGCCCAGGTGGTGGCGGACGTGTTCGGCATCGCCCTCGACCAAGTCCGGGTCACGGCCGACCTCGACACGGCCAAGGACGCGTGGTCGATCGCCTCGGGCAACTATTCGAGCCGCTTCGCTGCCGCGGTGGCGGGCGTGGCGCATCAGGCGGCGACGCGCCTGCGGGACAAGCTCGCGGCGGCGGCGGCGGCCCAGCTCAACGCACGTTCGGACGATCTCGTCTTCGCCGGCGGCCGCGTCAGCGTCCGCGCGAACCCGGATGCCTTCCTGCCCTTCGCGCGCGTCGCCGCGACCGCCCACTGGTCGCCGGGCCTGCTGCCGGACCTGGACGGGACGCCGATCCGCGAGACGGCCTTCTGGACGCCGCCGCAGCTCACGGCGCCCGACGAGGCGGATGCGGTCAACTCCTCGCTCTGCCACGGCTTCATCTTCGATGCCTGCGGCGTCGAAATCGATCCGATCACCGGGAAGATCCGGATCGACCGCTACGTGACCATGCACGATTGTGGGCGCATCCTGCATCCCGGCATGGTCGAGGGGCAGGTGCGCGGCGGCTTCGCGCAGGCGCTCGGCGCGGCCGTCTACGAGGAGCTGGCCTACGGCGAGGACGGCGCCTTCCTCTCCGGCACGCTGGCCGACTATCTGCTGCCCACCGCGACGGAGATGCCGGACCTCACGGTCCTGCACGTGGAGAGCCCTTCGCCCTTCACGCCGCTCGGCGCCAAGGGCGTCGGTGAGGGCAATTGCATGTCGACGCCGGTCTGCCTCGCCAACGCGGTGGCGGACGCCCTCGCCCTCGACGCGATCGACCTGCCGCTGACACCGGCCAAGCTCGCGGGCCTCGCCGCCCGCCGCGACGAGCCGGCGCCGCCTCCCTGCCTCGCCGCCCAGGCCCAGCCGGCGGCCAAGCCGGGTGACCGCACCCTGCGCGGCGAGGGCTCGGCCGCCGTCGTCGCCCCGCCCGAGACGGTGTGGTTGATGCTGCTCGATCCGGATGTTCTCGCCTCGGTCATCCCGGGCGCGCACGGCGTGCGCCGCCTCTCGGAGACCCATTTCACCGCCGACGTGACCCTCGGCGTCGGCCCGGTGAAGGGCCGCTACAAGGCCGACATCCGCCTCTCCGACCTCGACGCGCCGCGCGCGGCGACGCTCGGTGGCACGGTGACGGGGGCCCTCGGCAACGGGGGCGGCACCGGCCGCATCACCCTGGAACCGGACGGGTCCGGCGGCACCCGCATCGTCTACCGCTACGAGGCGGCGGTGGGCGGCAAGGTCGCGGCGGTGGGCGGGCGCCTCCTCGACGGCGCGGCCCGCGTGATCATCGGCGGCTTCTTCTCCGCCCTCGCGCGGCGGGCGGGCGGAACTGCGAACGGCCCCGGCCTGCTGCGCCGCCTCCTCGCCCGGTTGGGGATCTCGGCATGAAGCCCGCACCCTTCGCCTATCTCCGCGCGGAAAGCCTCGACGAGGCCCTCGACGCCCTCGGCCGGCACGGTGGCGAGGCCCGGATCGTGGCGGGCGGCCAGTCGCTCCTGCCGATGCTGAACATGCGGCTGACCAAGCCCGCGATCCTCGTCGATGTGATGCGGATCGAGGCCCTGCGCGAGCCGGTGCGGGAGCGCGGCGCCCTCGTGATCCCGGCGGGTGTGCGCCAAGCGATCCTGCTCGACCGGCCGGGGCTCGCCGACGATCTGCCGCTGCTTGCCGCGGCTCTCCCCTGGGTCGGGCACATCCAGACGCGGGCGCGGGGCACCCTGTGCGGCTCGGTCGCCCATGCCGATCCGAGCGCCGAGATCCCGCTCTGCCTCGTGGCGCTGGAGGGGGAGATCCGGCTCCGCACACGCAAGCGCCGTCGCAGCATGCGCGCCGAGGACTTCTTCACCGGCATGATGGTGACGGAGCGCGGCGACGACGAGATGATCGAGGCGATCGCCTACCCGACCCGCGCGGCGGGGAGCGGCTATGCCTTCGCCGAGGTCGGGCGGCGCCATGGCGACTTCGCCATCGTCGCCTGCGCCGCCGTGGTGGATGCCCGGCGGATGCGGCTCGCGGTCGGCGGCGTCGCCGACCGGCCCACCGCGCGCGACTTCCCCCACCTCGACGGCTCCGCCCTCGACGACGCCCTCAACGCCTTCGCCTGGGAGCTCGGCGCGGGAGAGGACCTCCACGCCACCGCCCGCTACCGCCGCGACCTCGTGCGCCAACTCGGCCGCCGGGTCCTGGAGCAAGCCCGACAGGAGAGCCTCCGATGCAGCTAGACGCGCAACAGCGCCATCGCGTGCGCTTCACCCTAAACGGCGCGCCCGCCGAATGCGAGGCCGAGTCGCGCACGCTGCTGACCGACGCGCTGCGCCACGGGCTCGGGCTCACTGGCACACATGTCGGCTGCGAGCACGGCGTCTGCGGGTCCTGCACGGTGTCGATCGACGGCGTGCCGGCCCGGGCCTGCCTGACCCTCGCGGTCGGCGTCGAGGGCTGCGACTTGCGCACCGTCGAGGGGCTCGCGCCCGAGCCCGGCCGGCTCGGCGTGCTACAGGCCGCCTTCCGGCGCCACCACGCCCTGCAATGCGGCTTCTGTACCGCCGGGATCCTGATGTCGCTGGACGCCTATCTGCGCCTCAAGCCCGACGCGGGCCGAGCGGAACTCACCGAGGTGATCGGCGGCCATCTCTGCCGCTGCACCGGCTACGCCCCCATCGTGGCGGCGGCGCTCGAAGCGGCGGCGATTCTGCGCGGCGACGCGCCCATCGAGACACACCAGGGGGAGACGGCCCATGCTTGACCTCGGCACCAGCTTCCTCGCGAGCGTCTCGCGCGACCCGCAGGCGCTCGCCATCGTGGATGGCGAGACGCGCCTGACCTACGCCGAGTGGTACGCTCTGATCTCCGCGACGGTGGCGGGGCTCGACCGGCTCGGGCTGGAGCCCGGCGACCACCTCGTCACGGTGCTGCAGAACCGGCTGGAGGCGGCGACGCTGCACTGGGCCTGCCAGTTCGCGGGGATCGTGCTGACGCCCATCAACTGGCGCGCCAAGCCCGACGAGATCGACTTCGCGATCGAGAATTCCGATGCCGAGGCGCTCGCCTACGAGGAGGTCTCGGCCGCCGCCGTCCGGGCGAGTGCTGCCGCGCGGGCGCTGCCGCGCATCGCCGTCGGCCACACCACCGGATCCGGGACGATCGCCTTCGCCGCGCTCACGCAAGGGGAGGCGGTCCCCGCCAAGCCTCGCGTCGGCGCGGAGGCGACTTCGCTGATGCTCTACACCTCGGGCACCACGGCCAAGCCGAAGGGCGTACCTCGCCGCCATCGGGCCGAGCGCGCCGCCGCCCTCGCCCATGTGGCGCAGAACCTCTATGCGCGTGGGGAACGCACCCTCGGCGTCATGCCGCTCTACCACACGATGGGGGTGCGCTCGCTCATCGCGATGTCGCTGATCGGCGGCGCCTTCATCTGCCTGCCACGCTTCGATGTGGCGGGCGCGCTGCGCCTGATCGCCGCCGAGCGTGTGACGAACCTCTACCTCGTGCCGACCCTCTACCACGACCTCGTGCACCATCCGGACTTCGCGGGGACGGACACCGCCTCGGTGCGCAAGCTCGGATTCGCCGGAGCGCCGATGACCGACGGCCTGCTCGCCAGGCTGACGGAGGCGTTCCACCCGGACCTCTTCGTCAACCATTACGGCTCGTCGGAGGTTTACACCTTCACGATCAACCAGGACGCCGCCCGTAAGCCGGGTTCGGCCGGGCGCGCTGGGCTCAACACGATGGTCCGCGTGGTGCCGCTCGGCGCCTCGGACCCCGAGGCCAACGCCGCCCCCGGCGAGGAGGGCGAGATCGCGGTGATCGCGCGCGGCGACGAGGCCTTCGAGGGCTATTGGCGCCGCCCCGAGGCCGACGCCAAGGCTTTTCGCGGCGGCTGGTACTTCACCGGCGACACGGGCTTTGCCGACCCGGACGGCGACATCTTCGTCACCGGACGGGTGGACGATATGATCATCACCGGCGGCGAGAACGTCTCGCCGGTGGAGATCGAGAGCTGCCTCTCCCTCCATCCGAGCGTCTCGGAGGTCGCCGTGGTCGGCCTCCCCGACGAGCGCTGGGGCAAGCGCGTCACCGCCTTCGTCAAGCGCCGCGACGCGACCGACGGCCCCGCCCTCGACGCGCATTGCCGCGCGGCCGGCCTGCCGAGCCACAAGCTCCCGCGCGCCTACGTCTTCGTTAACGATATCCCCAAATCGCCGGTCGGCAAGCTTCTGCGCCGCCGGCTCGTGGCCGGCGAGTACCAGCCCGAACCCGCCGGCGAGCCCACGGCCGCCGCGTGACCCGGCCCGAACCCTCCCGCCCCCTTTGGAGAAGAGAGACAAGATGACCGACGATCCCAGCTTGACGAACCTCGACGGCTTCCGCGTCGAGATCGATCCCGCCCGCGAGCGCGCCGACGTGATCCTGAATCGGCCGCCGATGAACGTGATCTCGATGCCCCAGCGCGACGAGATTCGTAAGGTCTTCGAAGCGCTCGATGAGGATCCGCGGGTGCGCGTGATCGTGCTGCGCGCCGAGGGCGAGCACTTCTCCTCGGGCGGCTACATCAAGGGCTTCCTCGACGCCTCGCCCGAGCATGTCTCGAAGCTCGCCTGGAACATCGCCGCGCCCGCGCGCTGCGCCAAGCCGGTGATCGCGGCCAATCGCGGCTACACCTTCGGCGTCGGGTTCGAGATCTCGCTCGCCTGCGATTTCCGCATCGTCTCCGAGACCTGCCGCTACGCGCTCCCCGAGCAGAAGCTCGGCCAGATTCCGGGCTCCGGCGGCTCGGCCCGTCTGCAGAAGATCGTCGGTATCACCCGCACCAAGGACATCGTGATGCGCTCGAAGCGCATCCCGGGCCGGCAGGCGCTCGACTGGGGCATCGCCACCGAATGCGTGGCCGATGCCGACCTGGAGAAGGCGGTCGACGCGCTGGTCGAGGAGCTGCGCGCCTTCTCCCCGATGGCTCAGCGCACCGCCAAGAAGCTCCTCAACGACACCGAGGATTCGACGCTCGCCATCGCCATCGAGCTCGAGGGCCATTGCTACAGTCGCCTGCGGCAGTCGGATGATTTCCGCGAGGGCGTCGAGGCCTTCCACGAGAAGCGCCAGCCGAAGTTCATCGGCAGCTGAAGTCGTGGCCGACTGCGTTCGCTCACGGCCTCCGCCGTCATTGCGAGCGTCAGCGAAGCAATCCAGAGCAGCGGGACGTCTCAGAACGTGGCGTATCCCTGGATTGCTTCGCTTCGCTCGCAAAGACGGAGGGGTGTGTTTCAACGCGGTCGGCCACCGCTGATTACTTTCTACGAGACCTGAATCGCCGCTGCCAACGTGTCATTGCTTCACTTCGCTCGCAATGACAGCAGATCGATGTGAGCCGAGCCGCACCAATACTGCTCTTAAGCCCCGCTTCGCCGATCGCGCGAACGACCGCCACGCCGGCTGCAAGACCGGCGGGCGGCACTGAGGCCAGGGCCGTCCCGAGCCCGAGGGAGAGACATCATGGACGCCAGCCCGACGATGGCCGCCGCGCCGGCCTTGTTGAAACCCACCACCCGTCAGACCGCAACCGCCGCCCTGGCTTCGCTGTTCGGCTGGGGGCTCGATCTGTTCGACCTGTTCATCCTGCTCTACGTGGCGCCCGTCATCGGCGCGCTGTTCTTTCCGGCCGACAAGCCGATGCTGTCGCTCGCGGGCGCCTACGCCTCCTTCGCGGTGACGCTGCTGATCCGGCCGCTGGGCTCCGCCCTGTTCGGCACCTATGCCGACCGCTTCGGGCGGCGGCGCGCCCTGATGGTGGCGGTGATGGGCGTCGGCCTCTCGACGGCGGCCTTCGGCCTCCTGCCCACCGTGGGCCAGATCGGCTGGCTCGCCACCGCGATCTTCTTGGGCTTCCGGCTGATCCAGGGCATCTTCGTTGGCGGCGTCGTGGCCGCCTCGCACACGATCGGCACAGAATCCGTGCCCGAGCGCTGGCGCGGCCTGATGTCGGGCTCGGTCGGCGGCGGCGGCGCGGCGATTGGCGGCTTGCTCGCGTCCTTCGTCTTCTCCATCGTCTCGCTGCTCGCGCCGGGGGAGGCTTTCGCCGCCTGGGGCTGGCGGGTGATGTTCTTTTCCGGTCTTATCACCTCGGTGGTCGGGCTTATCCTGTTCCGCAACCTCGAGGAATCGCCGATCTTCCGCCAGCTTCAGGCGGAGAAGGCGGCCCGGCGCGGCGAGGCCCCGGTGGTGAGCTCTCCGGTGCGCGCCCTGTTCTCGGCCGGGCACGACCGCAGCTTCGTCCTCGCGGTAATGCTCTCCTTCGGCGGCGGCGCGGCCTACTACCTGACCTCCGGCTATCTCCCGACCGTGCTGAAGCTGGTGAACGGCCTGCCGAACGCCACCGCCTCCCTGATGCTGATCGGCGCGAGCGTCGCCGCCGCCGTCGGCGCCTGCAGCATGGGCGAGTTGAGCCAGCATATCGGGCGGCGGCGCTGCTTCCTGGTGATGGGCGCCGTGCGGCTCGTCGCCTTCCCCGTCCTGTTCCTCACGCTGGGGCAGGCCACGGATGCGGTGACGATCGCGATCTGCGCCATGCTCTTGGCCTTTGTCGCGAATGCGAGCTACGGCCCGCTACTGATCTTCCTCAACGAGACCTTCCCCACGGCGTTGCGCGCCACCGGCACGGGCTTGAGCTGGAACATCGGCTTCGCGCTGGGCGGCATGCTTCCAACACTGGTCTCGCTCACTGCCGACGGCCCCGGCCAGATCACGATGGTGCTCGCGATCGTTTCGACCCTGGTCACGCTGGTCTATCTCATCGGTGCTGTCCTGATGCCGGAGACGCGGGGCAATCTCAATCGCGGCTGAGGGCGCGCCATGTCCGACAACCCTTTCTGGGACTTCTCCCTCGCTCTCTACCGCAGGCCGGGCCTCGCGCCCGCCTGCGTCGCCCTGCAGGACGAGGGAGGGGCCGACGTCAACCTCGTGCTCTACCTGCTCTGGTGCGCGGCGACCGGCCGGTCCCTCGACGCCGGGGCGGTCCGGGCGGCGGATGCGGGCATCGCGCCCTGGCGCGAGGCGGTGGTCGAGCCGCTCCGCGCCGTCCGTCGCGCCCTGAAGGCCGAGCCGCTCGAACGCCTTGGATCCGAGGCGTACCGCGGGCGGATCAAGGCGGTGGAGCTGGAGGCCGAGCGCCTCGTGCAGGACTCGCTGTTCGTGGGCGCGCCGGCACCGGGCCCCGCTCTCGACCGGGAGCAGGCCGCGCGGGACCATCTCGGCCATTATGCCGGGCTGCTCGGGCGGCCCTTCCCGCCGGAGCCGCTACGCGTGCTTCTGGACGGGTTCGCCGGGGCTTGAAGGCTCAGGCCGAGACGATTGTGCCGGGATTCATCAGGCCCTGTGGATCGAAGCTCCGCTTGAGTGTCGCCATCAACGCCTGCTCGACCGGCGACTTGTAGCGCCGGGCCTCCTCCGTGCGGAGCTGACCGAGGCCGTGCTCGGCGCTGATCGATCCGCCGAGGTCCGCCACGATGTCATGCACGATGCGGTTCGCACCGGGGCGCAAGGCCGCCACCTCGGCGGCGCTCGCGCCTTCCGGCCCGAGCGGGTTGTAGTGGATGTTGCCATCCCCGAGATGGCCGAAGGCGAAGGGCCTGATGCCGGGCAGGGCGGCGGCCAGCGCCGCGTCGGCGCGGGCCAGGAAGGCCGGCACGGCCGCGACCGGCACCGAGACATCGTGCTTGATCCCGAACCCGGCCACCTTCTGCGCCTCGGCTTGCCCCTCGCGGAGAGCCCAGAGGCGCTGCCGCTGCGTCTCCGAGGCGGCGAGCGTCGCGTCCGAGACGATCTCCTTCTCGATGGCCACCGCCAGCGCTTCCTCCATCGGCACTGCCAGAGTGCCGGGCGCGCCCTGGCCGGTCGCTTCGATGAGGACGTACCAGGGATAACGCTCAGCGAAGGGCGAGGCGGTGCCTGGCAAGGCGACCATCACCCAGTCGAGGCATTCGCGCCGCATCAGCTCGAACCCGGTCAGGCTCTCGCCGAGATGACGGCGCGCGAGATCGAGCAGGCGGAGCGCCGCCTCCGGATCCGGCACGGCCGCGAAGGCGGTCGCCGCGTCGCGCGGGCGCGGCAGCAGGCGCAGCACCGCCGCGGTGATGATCCCGAGCGTCCCCTCCGCACCGATGAAGAGCTGCTTGAGGTCGTAGCCGGTCGCGTCCTTGCGCAGGCCGCGTAGGCCGTCCCAGATCTGCCCGTCCGGCAGCACGACCTCTAGGCCGAGGGCCATGGCACGAGCATTTCCGTAGCGCAGGCACTGCGTGCCCCCCGCATTGGTCGAGAGGTTGCCGCCGATCTGGCAAGAGCCCTCCGAGGCAAGGCTCAGGGGGAAGAGGCGGTCGGCCTCCGCCGCCCGCGCCTGCACCTCGGCCAACGTCATCCCGGCCTCGACCGTGATCGTGTCGTTGACCGGATCGAGCGCGCGCAAGGCCCGCATCCGCTCCAGGGAGACGATCACACAGCCCGGCCTCGTCGGCTGAGCACCGCCCGCGAGGCCGGTATTGCCGCCCTGCGGGACCATCGCGACCCCGGCCTCCGCGCAGGCCGAGACGGTCGCGGCCACCTCTGCCGTCGAGCCGGGCCGGACGACGACACTCGGCGGCGCCTTGAAGGCCCCACCCCAGGACTCGCCGTAGCGCGGACCCGCCGCCTCCACGAGGCCCTGGGCACCGAGGATCGCGTCGAGCCTGTCGCGGAGCTGCGCCGGTAGCCCCGCTCCCATTCCGGCGTCGGACATCACCGTCACCCGGCCTGCGAGGATGTCGCGTGGAGGGGCAGCGCGCGTCCCGCCGCATTCTCCTCGCCGGCCACCACTTCGGGCAGATGGCCCGGTCGGTCCTCCCCGGTGAAGCCGCGCAGCAGGTGCGTGACGGTCATCACCACGATCGGGATCGACACCGCGACGTAAGTGTTGTCGATGCCGAAGGGGTTGCCGAGCAGGAACCAACCGATCGTCAGCACGAGAGAGGCCAGGATGCTGATGAGGGCGCCGAGGCGCGTGCCGAACCAGGGCGCGTAGAACAGCAGCAGCACCAGCACGGCGAGGGTCGCGCGAAGGGCTTTGGCGAGGAAGGTCACCTTGACCACGTCGGGCGCCAGGATCGCGAAGGGCAGCGGAATCAGCCCGACCACCACCGTCGCGATGCGCACGAACATGAGAGAGCGCTGGCTGTCGCCGCGATCCTTGAACAAGGGCTGGTAGAAATCCTTGAACAGGAGCGTGGCAGTCCCGATGCTCACGGCGGAGATCGTCCCGAAAAGGGAGCCGGCGAGCCCCGCGACCACGAAGGCGGCGGTGAGGGTGTCCATCCGCGCGATGACGCTTGGGAAAGCCTGGAGCGGCGGGATGTTCGGCGAGAGTACCGCGGCGCACAGGCCGATGCCGGCGGCCAGCAGGCTGAATCCGATCAGCAGGACCGCGGAGTAAAGGCTCGCCCGCTGCGCCTTGGGGCCGTCGCTGACCGTGCTGATTGCCTGGATCACGTACTGGGTCGAGAAAATCGCGCCGGTCGCCGCGATGAACCAAGCCATAATCTGCGACCAGCCGACCGTGCTCGCCTTGAACATCTGCGCGGGCAGCCGCGCCTGCAGCTCGCCCATCCCGCCCACTTGGTTCAGGGCGAACACGAAGGCGATGACGATGCCGAGATACTTGACCAGGGCGTGCAGCACGTTGGTGTAGATCACCGAGCGCATGCCGCCGACCGTCACGTAGAGGACTGCCACGATCCCCGTGATGACGATCGCCAGGGTGCGGTCGATACCGAGGATACTGGACAGGACGGCGCCGCCGCTCGTGTAGACCGAGATCGCCACGATCTGGATCGCGAAGATCATGATCGCGGAGGTCGCGACCTTGACCTTCGGCCCGTAGATCCGCGACAGCGCGCCGGAGATCGTGTTCTCGCCCAAGGCCTTGAAGCGTCGCGCGAGCAGCATCGAATAGAGGACGAATCCGATCCCGAGGACGGCGAGGCTCCAGGCCCCGGAGATGCCGTGGCTGTAGGCCAGCTGCGCCGTGCCCATGCTCGCCGTGGTGCCGATGAACTCGGACATCAGCAAGAAGCCGATCAGGATGGCGGGGAAGGTCGTGCCGCCCGAGGTGAAGCTCTTCGCACTGTTCGCATAGCGTTTCGCCGCGAAGCTGATCACGCCGAGAACGGCCATGTAGAGTCCAGTCAGGGACAGTACGGTCCAACTTGCCTGCATGATCGCCTCCTCAGTGGCCGAAGGTCGGCAGGGGGCCTTCCGGCAAGGCTCCGCAGCCTGCCGGGTGGCGGTCGTCTACGCTCGTCATCGGTGTTCCTCCGGATCGGGCGGCTCGGCGACCTCGTTGGACCGGTAAGGTCGTGGGTGCCGTTGACCGCGCCATGCTTTCAGGTGGTGATGCCCTCAGTGCGCGCCTCCGCGACGGAGGTGGACCCGCTCTGGGCGAGGGCGAGGCGCAGTTCCTCCTCGAAGAGGCGGGCGACGTGGTCGCCGCCCTCCTCGCCGAGGGCGCCGTAGCCGAACAGGAAGGCGCGGCCCGCGAACGCCGCCTGCGCGCCCCGGCGCAGCGCCCGCAACAGGTCGAGGCCGTTCATCATGCCGCCATCGACGATCAGGCTGGTCCGGCCGCCGACGCGCGCTGCGATCTCGCCGAGCGCGTCGATCGAGGCCGGCGCCGCGTCGAACTGGCGACCGCCGTGGTTGGACACCACGATGCCGTCGACACCGAGCGACACCGCCTTCTCGGCATCGTCCGGATGCAGCAGGCCCTTGACCAGGAAGGCGCGCGGCCACGCTTCGCGCAGGCGGGCCACCGTCTCCCAGGTCATCGGGCCGGTCATCTTCCGGAAGACGTAGCTCGCGAGATCCGCCGTGCTCGCCGTCTGGCCGGCATAGGCGAGGAAGTTCTCGAACCGGGGTTGCCCGTGGCGCAGCATGGCCAGGCCCCATTGCGGCGCGCGGGCGACGTCGAAGGCGGTACGCAGGGTCGGCCGGAAGGGCACGACGAGGCCGTTGCGCACGTCGCGGGTGCGCTTCGAGCGCACCGGCACGTCCAGGGTGACGACGAGGGCGTGGGCGCCAGCCCGCTCGGCGCGGGCAACGAGGTCGAAGGAGACGGCGTGGTCGTTCTCCGGCACGCCGTAGAGCTGGTACCAGAACACGTCCGGCGCCAACGCGCCGACACGCTCGATCGTGGTGTTGGCCACCGTCGACAGCACGTAGGGGATGCGGGCGCGCTGCGCGGCGCGGGCCAGCGCCTCATCGACGCCTGGCCAGAGCAGCCCGGCGAGCCCCATCGGCGCCACGCCGAAGGGCGCGCGGTAATCCCGCCCGAACAGCTGTACCGCGGTATTGATCCGGGACATGTCGAGCCCGAGACGCGGCGTGATCGCGATGGCGTCGAGGGCGGCGCGGTTGCGGGCGAGGCAGAGGTCGTCGCCGACCCCGCCGGCCACAAAATCGTAGGCGAAGCGCGGCGTGCGGCGGCGCGCCCGTGCCATCAGGTCCGCCACCGTAGGGTAGCGACGGCGCAGGAGGGCCGCCCGCCCGTCGAGGCCGCCGCTGCCCCAGCCGGCGGCGCGGACGGGCGCCGTGCCCCGCTCCGCGACGGCCTCGGCGACGCTCGGATGTGTCGCCGTCACGTCAATACTCGCAGGCGACGTTGACAAGGGCCTGCCGGCCGGCGCGAACCGCCGCGACCGCCTCGGCGAGGGCACCGGGCAGGGCCTCGGCGCTCTCGACGCGCAGGCCGAGGCCGCCGCTTGCCTCCACCACCCGCTCGAAATCCGGCGCGGGCGAGAGATCGGCGAGCATGCGCCCGCGCTCCTTCGCGGCGTAGCCCTCACGGTACATGGCCAGCGTCGAGTTGCGCACGGCGCCGTAGAGGGCGTTGTTAAAGACTACCGTCAGGACCGGCAGCCCGTGCGCGGCCGCAGCCCAGTGGCTCGCGGTGGGGTTGGCGAAGATGTAGGCGCCGTCGCCTAGGGTCGCCACGACGAGCTTGTCGGGCGCCGCGAGCTTGGCGCCGAGCGCGGCGCCGAGCCCCCAGCCCAGGCCGCCGGCCGGGCTCAGGCCGAAATAGGTCCCCGCCCGCGTGCGCGGGCAATGGTCGAGGCGCAGGGGGTACTCGTTGACGATGATCGCCTCCGGCCCGACCGCCTCGGCCACGCAGGCGCTGATCCATTCGGGGGTGATCGGGTCGGTGGCCGAGGGCGCCGCAGGGACGGCCCGGCGCTGCGCGACCGCCGCCCGGCCCCCGTCGCGGCGTCCTTCGAGGGCGCGCTCCAGCCCATCGAGCAGCGTCGCGGTCTCGCCGGGCAGGCAGAGATCTGCCCGGAAGCTGCGCATCGGGTAGCGGGTGAAGGCCGGATCGATCCCGAGATGGGCGATGCGCGCGTTCTCCGGCGGCTTCTGGATCGAGGGGATCCAGGGCACGTCGCAATCGAGGGCGATCACGAGGTCGGCATCTGCGATCCATGGGCCGGGCTCGAACCCCGCGAAGCTCGGGTGATCGGTGGCGATGTTGAGGAAGCGCTGGTGGAACGAGACCACCGGCACCGCGTGGCGCTCGGCGAAGCGAGCGAGCGCGCGGAAGCCGGCCTCGCCGCGCCCGGCGCTCGCGGTGATGATCACAGGCCGCCGGGCTTCGGCGAGCCAGCCGGCGAGCTGCGCAACGGCTGCCGGATCGGGATGCGGCGGCGGGACCGCTGCGAGGACGGAGGCCGGAGCCGCGCCCGGCAGGGCGGCGGCGCCCGCCAGCGTGTCGCGGGGCAGGGTCACGTAGACGGGGCCGCGCGGCGCCGACATCGCCACCTGATGGGCCCGGGCCACGATCTCACCGGCCTGCTCGGGCAGGTGGAGTTCGTAATCCCACTTCACGGCCTCGCGCAGCATACCGGCCTGGTCGAACATCTCCTGCGCCCAATGGATGTAGCGGGTACGAGCCCCGTGGCGGCCGGCCTCCGCATAGGGCGAGCGGCCGGCGAAGAGCAGGACGGGCGTCTCGTCCCGGCTGGCGTCGAGCACGGCGTTGACCGCGTTGGCGGTGCCGACATTGACGTGCACCATCACCGCCTGCGCCCGGCCCGAGACCATGTAGACGCCGTGGGCCATGGCGACGGCGAGATTCTCATGTGGAATCACCATCGGACGCGGCACGCTCTCGCCGGTGGTCTCCGCGCGGGCGAAGGCCTCCGCGATCGGCGGAAAGTCCGTGCCTCCGTTGGCGAAGAAGTAGTCGATGCCGCAGGCCGTCAGCTGCCGGAGTAGGACGTCCGCCGCGCTTCGGACCTCGCCTGCGCGCTCTCGCGGCTGTCGCTCGGCCTTCATCCCAACCTCCCTCGTTTCATTCCCTGGCGCGCCCTTTCTGATGGGGCGGCATCCGGTATTCGGCTTCATCCGAATCGATGACGGACCGATTTTGTGGTTTTCATTTCAACGCATGAACAATAGTTCTGGCAAATAAACTTGTTTTATATGTCGGATCATCATCGATGATGGGGCCGCATTTTGCCATGACAGCCGGTGACTCAGTCCGGATCACCGCGCCAGCGGCGCACGCCGCCGGTCTCGATCTCAAAGAGGTCGAGAACGCGACCGAGCGTATGGTCGACCATCTCCGAGATGCTGTCCGGCCGCGCGTAGAAGGCAGGCACGGGCGGCGCGATGATCGCCCCCATCTCGGAGAGCGCCGTCATGGTGCGCAGGTGCCCGGTATGGAGCGGCGTCTCGCGCACCATCAGGACGAGGCGGCGGCGCTCCTTCAGCGTCACGTCGGCGGCCCGGGTCAGCAGGCCGGTAGTGGTGCCGGCCGCGATCTCCGACATGCTCCGCACCGAGCAGGGCGCCACGATCATGCCGCGGGTGCGGAAGGAGCCCGAGGAGATCGCCGCGCCGATATCAGCCTGGGCATGGGTCTTCGCCGCGAGCGCGCGCACGTCGGCGACCTTGAGGTCGGTCTCGTGGGCCAGTGTCACCTCGGCCGAACGCGACATCACGAGATGGGCCGGGATATCGAGGTTGCGCAGGATCTCCAGGAGGCGGATCCCGTAGACGACGCCCGAGGCGCCGGAGATGCCGACGACGAGGGGGAGGTTGCGGCTCATGCCCTCGCCCCCTCGGCCTCGCCCCCAATCAGGCCCGGCGCTTGGTAGACGTGCTTCAGCTCGGTGAAATCCATGAAGGCGTCGTAGCCGTGCAGGCGGCCCAGCCCGCTCTGCCGGTAACCGCCGGTCTCCGCCTCGGCGAAGAGCTTGTTGTGGTCGTTGATCCAGACGGTGCCGTTGCGCAGCGCCCGCGCCACCCGCAGGGCCCGCGCGCCGTCATGGGTCCAGACGCTCGCCGAGAGCCCGAACACGCTGTCGTTGGCCCTGGCGACCGCCTCCGCCTCGCTCTCGAACCCTTCGAGGACGAGAAAGGGTCCGAAGATTTCCTCCTGCACGAAATCCGCGCGGGTGTCGGCGTGCTCGACGAGCGCCGGCGTCAGGAAGGCGCCGGGTCCTTCGGGAACGCGTGGCCACAACAGCACCGCGTCGGCATCGGCGCAGGCCGCCTCGACGCGGGCTGCGACGGCGTCGCGGGTGGGGCGGTCGATAAGCGGGCCGACCTGGGTAGCCGGATCGAGACCGGGCCCGATCCGCAGGGCGGACAGCGCGGCGGTGAGGGCCGCGCGCATCTCCGGCAATCGGGAGCGGTGCACGAGGACGCGGCGGGCCGCCGTGCATTGCTGGCCGGAAATGATGGTCGCCGCGGCAGCGATCTTGCCCGCCACGGCGTCGATCCCGGCGTCGGGGAAGACGAGGCAGGCCGACTTGCCGCCGAGCTCCAGGGAGAGCTTCTTCATGCTGTCGGCGGCCGCGCGCATGATCGCCTTGCCGGTGGCGGTTGAGCCGGTGAAGCTGAGGACATCGACATCGTGCGAGACCGAGAGATGCTCGGCCCCGGCATGGCGCGTTTCCACGATGACGTTGACGGCGCCTGCGGGCAGGCCCGGCGCGGCGAGGAGCGGGGCCAGCAGGGCGGCGTTGAACACCGCCGTCTGCGCGGCCGGCTTGACGATTGCGGTGCAGCCCGCCGCTAGCGCCGGAGCCAGCGAGCGCACCAGCAGCACAGCCGGGGCGTTCCAGGGCACGATGATGCCGGCGACACCCGCCGGCTCGCGCAGCATGGTCGAGAGCACGCCCGGCTCCGGCTCCAGCACGTGACCGGGAATGTGGCGGGCGAGGCCCGCATAGTAGAGCACCTCCGAGATCGCGCCGCCGATCTCGCCGCGCGACTGGGCGATGGCCTTGCCGTTGTCGCGGGTGAGGAGTTCGGCGAGCCGCTCGCGATCCGCGTCGAGCGCGGCGGCCCAATGCAGGAGCACCTGCTGGCGCAGGCGCGGAGACGCCGCCCATAGTCCGCGGTCGAAGGCGCGGCGGGCCGCGGCGACCGCCGCCTGCGCCTCGCCGAGGCCGCCATCGGCGATCCGGCCGACGAGGCTGCCATCCGCTGGGTCGAGGCTCTCCGCCGCGAGCGAGCCGAAGCGCTCGCCATCAATCCAATGATGCGCGTTGCCGTCCATGGTCGTTTCCCCGCCCTTGATCGTGTCGTCCCCCACGCCCCGGACGTCGGGCGGGTGGTTCTCGCGGATCGTAGGAGCGAGGTGCCGGACCTGTCGAATAAGGATGTTTGATGGGCGCGATCAGCCGAACTGCAGGCGCGCGGCGGTCAGTGCTCGGCCCCCGTAACGATATGCGCCTGGAGCGCGCCCGCCGCGTTGGAGAGGTCTTCCGACAGCATCTCGATGAAGCGCAGGGCCGCAGGGGTGAGCGGGCGCTTCGGATGATGGATGATGACGAGTTGGCGCGTGATGCGCGGCGCCACGATGCGGTAGGCCTTCAGGCTCCCCTCTGCGAGCTGGCGGCTGACCGCGACGCTCGGCAGGACCGTGAAGCAGCGGGAATGCGCCACGAAGTCGGCGATGGCCGGCGGCAGATCGAGTTCGAGCTTGGGGCTCAGCGCGATGTCCTCCGACCCGACCCGCCGGTCGAGTTCGAGGCGCAGGCCGTGCCGCTGCGAGGGCAGGATCAGGTCGAGTTCCGTCAGGTCGCGCATGCGGATCGGGACTGGGACCGGCAGCGGCGTGTCGCGCCCGCCCACCACCACCATCTCCTCATCGAGCAGCGGGTCCACCAGCAGGCCAAGGCGGCGCGGCGGCTTGTTGATCACGGCGACGTCGAGGCTGCCGTTGCCGACCCCCTCGATGAAGGTGCTGCTGTAGCCGTCGGCCAGCGACAGCTCGACATGCGGGTAGGCGGACGAGAAACGGGCGAGCACGATCGGGACGACGCTCATGGCGAGCGAGGACAGGATGCCGACGGTGACGCGGCCGGACACGCTGTCGGACAGCCGCGCCATGGCTGCCCGCGCCTCGGCGACGTCGCGTAGGATCGGCTGCACGAGCTGGTGCAGGGTGCGGCCGGCTGCGGTTGGCACCATCGCCTTCGGCTGCCGATCAAACAGGCGTTGGTCGAGTTCCCGCTCCAGCTTGGCTATCTGCATGCTCAGGGCCGGCTGCACCACGTTCATCCGCTGCGCCGCGCGGGTGACGCTGCCCTCCTCGAACAACGCGACGAAATACGAGATCTGGCGCAGATCCACCGCTGGTGCCTCCCGGATCCGGCTCTGCGGCCGGATCGTATCCGACTGGACCACGCCGCAGCCGACGGAGCAATTCAGACTGTCTGATCGCGCGCATCAGCAATCTTTATTTTGGCGCGCCCGCCGAACGGCCTAACCAAAGGGGAACGATGCTGCCCCTAAGCGGCAAATGGGAGGACATGATGAGCGACCCGGCCCCGGTGCGGTCCCTGCGCGACTGGCTCGACCGTCTCGCCCAGAGCGGGCGCCTCAGCGTCGCGCGCCCCGGCATCGGCCTGCGCCACGAGGCGGCGGCGGTGGCCAACCGCCTGGACGGGCGCAGCGCCACCCTGTTCCCACGGCCCGGCGGCCGGGCCGGCACCATTGCCTCGGGCCTCGTCTCCAGCCGGGCCTGGATGGCCGAGGCGCTCGGCACGCGCGAGGACCGTCTGATCGCCCATTTCCAGCGCGCCTGCGCCGAGCCGCTGCCCTGGCGCGAGCGCGAGACCGGGCCGGCGCAGCAGGTGGTGCATCGTTCCGACATCGACATCCTGCGCATCCTGCCTGTGCCGACGCTGAACGAGCACGACAGCGGCCCCTATATCTCCGCTGGACTGATGATCTCGCGCGATCCCGAGACGGGCGCGCAGAACGTCGCCATCCTGCGCTGTCAGGTCAGCGGGCCCGACCGCATCGGCGTGCTCGTCCTGCCGCGCCACACCGACAACTTCTACCGCAAGGCGGAGGCCGCCGGGCGCGGCCTGGAGGTCGCGCTCGTGGTCGGCGTCGATCCGGCCTGCCTGCTCGCCTCGCAGGCGATCGTGCCGCTCGGCCACGATGAATTGGAGATCGCGGGCGCGCTCACCGGCGCCCCCCTCGACGTGGTGAAGTGCCTCACGAACGATGTGCGCGTGCCGGCCCAGGCGGAGATCGTAATCGAGGGCCGCCTCCTGCCGGAGGTGCGCGAACTGGAAGGACCGTTCGGCGAGTTCCCGCAATACTACGGCGAGCGGGCCAAGCGCCACGTCATGACGGTCGATGCGGTCACCCACCGCGAGAGCCCGATCTTCCACATGATCGTCGGCGGCGGGCTGGAGCATCTGCTCCTCGGCGCGATCCCGCGCGAGGCCACGATCCTCGCCTCTCTCCAACGCAACTTTCCCGGCGTCGAGGACGTGCATCTGTCGCTGGGCGGCGTGGGCCGCTACCACCTCTACGTCAAGCTGCGGAAGTCGCAGGAGGGCGAGGCCAAGAACGTGCTGCTCGGAGCCTTCGCCGCGCATTACGACATCAAGCACGCGGTCGTGGTCGATACGGACGTGGACATCCACGACCCACAGGAGGTCGAATGGGCGGTCTCAACCCGATTCCAGGCCGACCGGGACCTCGTGGTGATCGCGAACAGCCAGGGCTCTAAGCTCGACCCCTCGACCTGCGACGGGGTCGGCGCGAAGATGGGCCTCGACGCCACCGCGCCTCTTGACGCGCCCCCGATGAAGTTCACGCGTATCCGCGTGCCGGGCGAGGCCGAGGTGGACCTCGCCGCTACCATCGTCTCCGGGGCCGACTGGCGCGACGCGGCGAGCGGCTGACGCCATGAGGAGCCTGCCCGATTCCGTTGACGTGCTGATCGTCGGCGGCGGCTCGGCCGGCTGCGTCTTGGCCAGCCGCCTGTCCGCGGATCCAACTCGGCGCGTCCTCCTCGTGGAAGCCGGGATCGACACTCTGCCCGGCGCCGCAACGGAGGCGATCCGCGACAGCTATCCGATGCCGCTGTTCTACGGCGACACCTATATCTGGCCGGGGCTTGACGCGGCCGTGACCCGGGGGCCGGATGGGCGGGTTCGGCGCCGGCTCTACGAGCAGGGCCGTGTGATGGGCGGCTCGTCCAGCATCAATGTCCAGGCCGCCAATCGCGGGCTGCCACGCGACTACGACGCCTGGGCCGAGGCCGATTGCCGGGGCTGGGCCTGGGACGACGTGCTGCCTTATTTCCGGCGGCTCGAGAGCGACCTCGACTGCGACTGCCCCCTGCACAAGACGTCCGGCCCCCTGCCGATCCGGCGCCTGCTGGAGCCGGCTTGGCCTCCCTTCGCATACGCCGCGTTCCGGGCCTTCGACGCCAGCGGCCTGCCGCAGAGAATCGATCAGAACGGCGACTTCTCGGACGGCCTCTTCCCGCCCGCCTTCTCGAACCGCGACGATGCCCGCGTCTCCGCGGCGGAGGCCTACCTCGATGCCGGGGTGCGGGCCCGCCCCAACCTGATCGTCGCGGCGCGCACCGAGGTGGTCGGCCTAGAACTCCAGGGTCGGCGCGTCACCGGCGCGCGCCTGCGCCTCCTGGATGGGGCGGAGCGGGTTGTGGCGGCCCGCCACATCGTGGTCTGTGTCGGCGCCCTGCGCTCTCCGGCCCTGCTGCTGCGCGCTGGGATCGGACCGGCCGATCACCTGCGCGCCTGCGGGATCGCGGTAGCCGCCGACCGTCCTGGCGTCGGCGCGAATCTGCGCGACCACCCGGCCCTGACGATCGCGCAGTTCCTGCCGCCGGCCCTCCGCCTGGACATGCGACAGCGCCGAGCCAGCTTCCTGGCGATGCGCTACTCTTCGGGCCTGCCCGGCGGCAGCGCCTCGGACATGTACGCCACGGTCTCCGCGCGGGCCGGCTGGCATGCCCTCGGTGCGTGCCTCGGTCTCTATTTCCTCTGGGTGAACCAGCCGCACTCCGTCGGATCGCTGCGGCTCGATCCGGCCGATCCAGCGGGCCATCCGGCGGTCGATCTCGACCTCCTGTCCGATCCGCGCGACCTCGCCCGCCTGGCAGATGGCGTCCGGCGCCTCGTCGCGCTCGCCGTCTCGCCCCACCTCAACCCGGACCCGGCCGAGATCTTCCCGGCGAGCTTCTCGCCGGCGATCCGGCGGCTAAGCCGCGTCGGCCGGCGCAACCACCTCGTCACGGCGGCTCTCGCACACCTCCTCGACGGACCGCGTCCCTTACGTCGGCTGATGCTGCGCAGCTTCACGGGCGGACGTGATCTGGCCCGGATCGTCGGCCACGACGCCGCCCTCGCGGACTACGTGAGCGAGAGCGTCTTCGGAGTCTGGCACGCGAGCGGCACCTGCCGGATGGGCGATCGCGACGATCCCGGCGCCGTGGTCGACCCGGCCGGAAGCGTCATCGGGATCGACGGGTTGACGGTTGCGGACGCCTCGGTCATGCCGCGCCTGCCGAGCGCCAACACCAACATTCCGACCCTGATGATCGCCGAGAAGATTGCCGATGGCATCCGAGCCGCGTGAGGCCGAAGGTCGTGCCTCGGGCTCCCTCGACCTCGGTACGCAGCGGATCGAATACCGGCGCACTGCTCCTCGACGGGGCCGATCCACCACGTTCGTGCTCCTTCATGAGGGGCTTGGCTCGGCGGATGGTTGGTGGCCCTTCGCTAACGTGCTCGCCGAGGCGTCGGAATGCCCGATCTTCGCCTATTCGCGTGTGGGCTACGGCCGATCAAGCCCGGTCACGCGGCCCCGGCCCATCGACTACCTAGAGCGCGAGGCGGAGGTTCTCCCGCGCGTGCTCGACGCGGCCGAAATCCGCGACTGTATCATCGTCGGCCATTCCGACGGTGCGACCATCGCCGCCCTCGCGGCTGCGGCCGGCGACCCGCGTATCCACGGAGCAGTTCTGATCGCGCCGCACGTCGTGGTGGAGACCGTAACGCTCGAGGGCGTTCGACAGGCCGCCGCGGCGTTCGAAGCGGGCGACCTCAGGCGACGCTTGGCCTCGCAGCACCGCGACGTGGAAGGCGCTTTCCGGGGATGGAGCGAGGCTTGGCTCGATCCCAGGCGGCGAGAATGGGATGTGCGGGCGGCATTGCAGCCTCTGACGGTACCTCTACTTCTTATCCAGGGCGAGAGAGATCGCTACGGCAGCGCGGTGCAGATCGATGCGCTAACCCAATCCTGTCCTCATGTTGAGGTCCATCACCTGCCGGGGCTGGGCCACGTCCCCCAGTATCAGGACGCCGCAGGTGTCGTTGATTTGATACTGGAATTCTCGATGAAGATCAAAATGCTATAGCATATCTTTGAGTTCTTGGTCGCGCCGCCTAATCAATCCAAGTGAAAAATGCGCAATTAGACCAATATTTTTCGCGCGGTACCGGAAGATCGTGGACTATTAGTTTGTTCGTCAAGCGTTGCTGTCCAACGCAGCCGAAGGTCATGTCTACAAGACCGCTGCCTTAATTCTTTCTGCGGCCAATGTCTGCTGTGAGCTACCATGAGCTCATCGCGGACGCTTCGATGAAAAGTCTGGAAGCGGCACAACTGAAACTCGCAAGGTTAGATTTTCGAGCGTCTGCTTTGGTGAAGCTGCAACGATTGTATTTACGACCGAGATGGGCGCATCACAGTCAGAGGAGCGACGGAAACATACGTCCGCTTACGGGAGGCGCACGACCGCTCGTGAACGACTGCGTTGGGTCCAGGCCGTGTCAAAACGCGGGGAATGGGCGCTGCGCTCGGGTGACGCTCCGATCTTGCGAGAATTGGCTTTTCCATCGCTTGGAGCGACCTTTTGTGGTCGAGTGACGATCCGTTTGAGTTGCAGGCGCTGCTGGACGGCTCTTCAGCCTCTCTGTAAGCGATCCAAGGCCCTTGCTCAGGCCGGGATCGCTGCCAAGAGCTTCCGGCTTCCTATGATGTTGAGAACCCGCGTTAGATTGTAGGCCAGGACCTGGAGTGCCATCTCGGTCGAGACGCGCGGCAGGGTCTTGGTTACGAAGTGCGTCGCCCCCATCCGCGCCTTCAATGTGCCGAAGGGGTGCTCGACCGTCTCGCGCCGGACCCGCATGGCCCGCGGATCGCCGTCCGATCGACGCTGCACGGCCTCCAGCACGGCCTCGTGCTCCCATCGGGTCACCCGGCGCTCCTTGCCTGTCGTGCACGCTCCCTTCATCGTGCAGGCCGAGCAGACATTCGTCCAGTACCGATGCAGGGTCAGGCCATTCTCCACCGAGGTGTACCGATGGGACAGCGTCTGACCCGCCGGACACAGGTAGGTGTTGTCCTGACGACGGTAGAGGAAATCATCTTTGCCGAAGCGCCCGACGGCCTTCGCGCCCGAGGTCATCGGTCGGGGCAGCGTCACGGCGATGCCGGCGCGTTCGCAGGCCAGGATCTGTTCACTGGAATAGTAACCCCGGTCAGCCACCGCATCGAGCGTGTCCGCTTCCAGAGCTTCTTTGGCCCGCGCGGCCATGCCGCTGAGCTGCGCCCGGTCCGAGCCGGCATTGGTGACCGCGTGCGCGACGATCAGGTGATGCTCGGTCTCGACCGCCACCTGGACGTTGTAACCCACCACGCCCGATCCACGACCGCTCATCGGGATCGGTCAGCGAGACCTGCCGGTCGGGCGCGGCCTTCATCTGCTCTTCCAACCCCGCCAGCCGCTCCATCTCCTGTCCGAGGCGGGCGATCTTTTCCTTCAGCCGCTCCACCTTGGTTGCCAGTTCCGGCGTGGGGTCCTGACGATCGGCTGTGTCGAGCTGCGAGAGGTAGCGTGACACGCTCTCCTCGATCTGCTGGCGGCGCCGGTCGAGCTTGCCTTGCGTGAAGTTGCGGTCGCGATTGTTGACCGCCTTGAACTTCGAGCCGTCGATCGCGACGCACGTCCCCGTCAGTAGGCCCATCGTGCGGCACAGGGCGACAAAGCGGGCACAGACTCGCCCGATGGCGGGGCCGTTCTGCCGACGGAACTCGGCAATGGTCTTATGATCGGGCGACAGCTGGCCGGTCAGCCACATGACCTCGACGTTGCGGCCCGCCTCGCGCTCCAGGCGTCGGCTCGACGGGACCCGGTTGAGATAGCCGTAGACGTACAGCTTCAACAGGGAGGCCGGATGGTAGCCCGGTCGACCCGTCCGTGCCGCATCGACGCCTGCAAAGCCGAGTGCGCCGAGGTCCAGGGCCTCCACGAAGGCATCGACGACGCGGACAGGGTTATCCTCGGCGATCCAGTCTTCCAGGCAAGGCGGAAACAGTGTCGTCTGATCGCGCTCGGCATCGGCAACAAACCGTCCCATGCCGTCCTCCGGTCGTGCAGAGGAAAGCTACCATCATCTGGGTTTTGACACAGCCAGGGTCGATTGCAGATGGCCTGCTGTTGAATACGAAACCCGAAGAAGCGGACGGCGCAGGTGGGGCTACCCCTCCCCACGCCGTCTATCGGGTATGCGTTTGAGGCAGCGTCTAAGATCATCGACCTGGGCGTCGCTCAGGAGACGCTTGGGAAGCGTCTGGGCGACGCCTCGCGTCATGTAGATCGCGAAGACATGGTCGTTCTCTGCCCAGCCATGCAGGTCCTGCCACGGGATGGTTCCGGTTCCGTAGGTGCTGTTTGCGGTGAGGCCGTCCGTCGACCAGGCCAGTTGCACGGGGGATTTTGCGGCGGGCGACTCGCTCAGCATGCGTCGTGCCTGACGGGGAACAAGCAGCCATCTGAGGGCTATGATCGTCGCGATGACGCCGTAGAGCACCAGGATGAGGAGGGCGAGAGAGATGAGGTCGACGGTCCGGACCCGGCCATCCATGATGCCGATGAGACCGGCGAATGCGACCGCGAACATGATCGGCATGGCCGCCAGCGCGAGGATCACTCGCGGACGCCTGTAGTTCAGGAACAAGGTGAGGCGTTGCATGTGGATGAGGTCGTCCACCCCGGCCGCAACGGTGACGCTGCGGGTACCCTCGCCTTCTCCATCCTGGTCAAGTGGAGCTTGGGTCGGCATCATCGATTGGCTCATGAACTGGGCCGGAGGCCGCCATCCTACAGGCGATGCCATGCTGTCACGAGGTTTGGCTCCGTTTAAGGACCGCTTCTAGGAGTGGCGAACAGTGCTCGGAACGTCTTGGAAGAGTCGCACGCGGAACGTCCGGTCCGAGGCTGAAGACAATTAGATAGCTCCCTACCGCGGGCGGCTCTCAACGGCGGATCAGGCATCAGCCTGTGGGGACGACATTCGTTGTCCTGCGACAGGCCACCGGCGCGATCCGGTGGTCAGTCTCGTGCCTCCAAGTTGATGACTTGGTCGCCCGGTCGAATCATCGAGATCCAGTGTGTGACCGCGATGACCGTCAAGCGGTGAGAGACGTAACGCAGGCTATCCATGATCTGCCTCTCGGTGTCGTCGTCGAGCGCCGAGCTCGACTCGTCGAGGAAGAGGATCGACGGTTCGCTGTAGAGGGCGCGGGCGATGGCGATGCGTTGGCGCTCGCCGCCGGACAGCTTGAGCCCGCGTTCGCCCAGACATGTCCTTTCCCGAGCGGGCCAGCCTGACCCCCTAAATCTCCCTGGGGCTGGGATCGTCATGCCGGAGCGCGCCCGGCCTGTTCGTCGCTGACGTTCGGCACACGCATTCTCCCTTGCGTCTTGGTCGACCGCATCGGCCCGCCTCTCGGAGGCCCGGGGCATGAGGATCATCGTGCAAGCCGCACGTTTCTTCCGGCCCCGGGCAACGGCCAGAAAGTGATCCGCCACGGGAACGCGGGGATACCGCAGTTCTCGCGTTGCCCATGTCAGGTCCTCCGCTCCGCATCGTGGAATCCGCGGATGGTCATTCGCCACGTGCTGCCGTTGGACGGCATACGGCAGGGAACCGTCGATGGCCTCTCCGTAACGCCCGCGGTCGCGGGCGACGACACGAACCGAGGCATCCCACCGCTCCAAGCCTCCCTCGCGGCTTGGCAGGCGTCACGATGGGGTGGCGTTCGGTACCACGGACCAGGGTGCGGCGGCCGGCGACGTCGATGCCGATGATGCAAGACGGATCCGACTGCCGGGTGGCGGCGGCGGGGGGGCCGCGGCGCGCCGTGTGGCATTGGCCACGCCTGCCCGGGATAGCGGCATACGGTGGCCGCCATCTGGTCGCCCGTGACAGCGGTCGACGTCCGCGCAGCCGGCGAGCTTCAAGGGGGCCAACCGCGCACCGGGTCCAGGCCGATGTGGCTGGAAGCCAAACGATGTCCCCTAATTCCTCAGTCAGGCGCGCCGCCGTTGCGTTGACCGCGAGCGGCCAGGCATCTAGAATCTGTTTCTTCCCAAAAGATTGTCGCTCGTCCACCGGTCGCCGTATGCAGGCGCCGCCGGAACGGAGCCGCGCGTTCGGTCGGCCTCGGGGCCGGCCATGATCGCGTCTGTCGGTCGGAGGCGCATCCGGCCAGATCTCGATGCCCCTACACTTCACGCGGGTGAATGAACCCGGGCGACCTTTCGCGTCCCGGTCAGGGGCCGCTCGGGCTTCGCCACGCCTATCGTCGGCAGGCATAGGGCGTCCCCGAACGGCGCGCCGCCGGCGGACGGGAACGAACAGAGCAACAAACCGACCCATGAAACGAAGGATCAAGCATGCTCGACATCGTGCAGGAACCGACGGAACGCGACCATCCGGGCACCGCGGACGAGGTTGCGATCCTTCACCCGACGATCCAGGCCTTCCTCGACGCGCTGGCCGCCTGGCAACTCAGGAAGGCCCTGGACCAGGATGCGAGGGACGTCGCACGGAGCCGATGGGGTGATGGAGCGGCCCACGATGACGCGGACTGGATGGGTGGTCGACAGGAATTCGAGGAGGCTTTCAGGCCTGGAACCAGCGACCCCGTGCATGCAAAGCATTGGCGAAGATAATTATTGAGATCATTCGCGAGTTGCGGCAGCAAATGAATGCGGCTTGCCTGCCAGGCGCGAAGTATCCGACCGAGATCCGGTCGCCATCCTCACGAAATCCAGATCAAGGTTGCGTTTCATGCTGCCGACGCTGTCGACGGTCGACGAATCCCAGGGCACGGACCGCCTCGTCGCGGTCCGGCGTGCCGGCGCTCCGGGCGACGCCGCGCCTTTGCGGGCGGAGCTGCTGGCCTCGATCCCGCGCACCGCGCGCGGGACGGAGGATCCGATCCCGTCCAGGGCGTCGGCCCGAACGGCGCTGTACTACACCCGTTTCTCCACCACGGGACAGTCGGCCTTGAGTACTGAACGGCAGATCGAGGACTGCCGTACGTACTCAAAGCTGGCCGGGCTGCAGCTCGCCCCTGACGGGATCTACTCGGACGAGGCCCGCAGCGGCTTCTACATAACGGGACGCGATCGCCTGGATGCCATGCTCAAACGCGTGCGCGAGGAGAGGATCTCCTGTGTGATCATCGCCCACACGTCCAGGCTGGCGCGCGACATGGTCGACCTCGGTTGGCTGTACCGGCAGCTGAAGCATCTCGACGTGGAGTTGCATGCCGTCGGGAGCGGGAAGCTCAACGCGGCCATGATCGCGATGCACGGCTTCCTCAACCAGGAGCAGATCGAGACCCTCGTCCACAACACGCGTTTCGCCCGCCGCGCGATGGTGAAGGACGGGCGGGTCCCGTGGGGTGCCCGCACCTTCGGCTACGTGAAGGACGGCCCTAAGGGCGGCCAGGTCAAGCGCGACCCGGAGGAGGAGGTGATCGTCAGGGACATCTTCAACCTGGCCAAGGCGGGGGTGGCACACGCCAGCATCGCGAAGATCCTGAACGACGAGGGGCGGCTCGGGCGGCGGAAGCGACCCTGGACCGCGGACGCCATCGGGTCCATGCTCAGGAACCCCCAGTACCGTGGGATCATCGTGTACTGCCGTTTCCGCCACCAGAGGAAGCCGGATTCCCCGACGGTCGAGGTGATCCCGGTGCCGGAGGATGACTGGGAGGTCGCGTATGCCGAGCACCTGAAGATCATCGACGGTGCGCTCTGGGACGAGGTTCAGGCCAAGGCGTGCCCTTCCCACAGGAACAAGGGCACGCGGCATGGACCGTTCCTGCTCTCCGAGCTGGTCCGGTGCCCCAGCTGCGGCAACGAGATGGTATGCATGGGGGCGCCGGGGCAAGGTCAAGAGCGCCGCTTCGTGTGCTCGTCCCACATCTACAACAAATCCTGCGAGAACCAGCGCAGTTGGGACATGCGCTGGATCGAGGCCGGGACTCTGGGCCTCCTCGCCGACGAGCTCGACGACGCCTCGCTGTACGAGCCCTATTTCACGACTCTGAACGCCAAGTCCAAGGCGGTGGCGGCCGAGGTCTACAGACGGCGCGCCGAGCTCGAGCGCCGTCTCGCCGACGTCAAGGTGGCTCTCAAGGCGACCTTCGATCCCATGCATACGAGGAATTTGGAGGCCGAGGATGTGGAGGAACTCCGCACGGAGCTGAGTGCCGAACGCGGCCGGCTCAGGGAGGCGTTGGCGCGGACGGGCCAGCCGCGCGCGGCCGTCGACGTGGCGGCCAGGGTCGCCGAGCTGTGCAACCTGGGCGCCGCGTTGCGGGATCTCGCGCAGGACGTGCGGTTCGACATGAGCTCCCGCGAGGGGGAAATGATGGCAGGTGCCATCCGCGGCATGATCCGCCGCATCGTTCCGAGGCCGGATCCGGCGTCGCACGGCGTCGCTATCGAGCTGCACCTGTCGAAGCTGGCGTTCTACCGTGCCGTGGACGCGAAGGATGGGCCGGCTCGCGTTCTCACGGGCGTGCACGTCCCGCTGACGAAGGAAGAGCATCGCCGCCGGACGGCGCTCGAAAAGCTCCAGCCGTACCTGGCCGACGGCCGGCACCAAATCGACGATGCGACCTGGGCAACGATCCGCCACCTGGTGCCGGACGACGCCTGCCGGCCCCTCGACGGCGAGCGGCGCGACGGCCGTTCCCTGGTCGAGGCCCTGCTCCTGGGCCTGCGGGCGGCCCGGCCGTTCGCCGACCTGCCGCCGGTGTACGGCACCCGGGAATCGCTGTGGCGTGCCGCGGGCATCCTGGTCAGGAGCGGGGGGTGGGCGAAGATCCTGGCCCTCCTGGGCGAGCGGGGATCCTCGCTGGTGGAGGGAACCGACGCCCACCGCTTCGACTACTTCCAGAAGCTGGCCGTCCGGCGGAAGAGGCTGGCCGGGGGCGCGCCGTCGCGGGCGCGGCGCGGCGAGATCGTGCGTCTCCTCGCTCGCCCCGAGGGTGCCACTCTCGCCGAAGTCAAGGCCATGACCGGGCAGCGGCCCGGCGCGATCCGAACCGCCGTGTCGCGGCTGCCCCGGGTCGGCCTGCTCGTCACGCGGATCGAGCGTCCCTCGGGTGTCAAGGCTTGGCGGACGGTGCCGGCGGGTTCCTGACCGATGCCGCGGTCGGCGATCGGGCCGGACACGGCATCGGTCGATGGATGCTCCCGCCATATGCCCTGGCTGGCCCGTTCCACCATCTGCGGGGAGAGCGCGGGCAAGACCAGCGTCTCCGGCACGAGGTCGCGCCGGAATGCCCCTCTCGCCACGAGAGTGAAGCTGATGCCGCCCGCCGCGAGCACGCCCTCGGCCAGGTAAGCCGAGGGCAGCGCAATGCCGGTCTCGAAGCCGTCGAAGCCGTCGATCCCGGACGGCCTGCGCGTCGATGACCTGACGCTGGATGAAAACGGGCTTGTTGATTACCGTCCGGATTGTGGCGCCCTGTCGGGTCTGCGGGCGTGCTTCGGCGCGAACGCACTGCAGGTATCGGTGGACGTTCGACGACCCGCCCTGGCAGGACCGGTCAATGACGTGGCGGGCGCAGATGCACCGCTTCCGCTGCGGTCATTAAGCGGTCCGAACCACGACATCCCGAGCACCGGCCGCGTGACCTGGCGGCGGTGACCAGGAGCGGAACACAGGGATGCCGTCCTTGCCGCTTGTCCCGGCGAGGGAAAGGCCGGCGAACGCGTCCCAAACTACCTGGCCGTCCAGCGACGCAAGGTGACTGGGGAAGTCATTACCGTCAGGGTCGCCGCCACGAGTGAGCGAGAGGGCCTTCCGCCGGCCGAGGCACCTGACGGGGTCCCACCCAAGTCGCCATGCGTCGCGTAGTCCCTGCGAACCTGCGTCATGGGGAAGACGCCGCCGCTTGCGGCCTGTGGGGAGGGCCCCGTGCCAGACCCGTATCCGCCGAGGCTTCAGGCGTCAGGTCGGGATCGCGCGTACTAGACCGTGAACAGGTCGGAGGTGCATCAGGCTGCCCTGATTCTCCGTCGAGCTCGACAAACGAAGGTGTCGATTAAGCTTGGACCCAGATGTCCGGTCGGCTAATTGTCCAGCTAGATGAGCTGTTATCCCGTCACTGCTATAATCGATTCCCAAGCCTAAGGCAGGCTCCGTCCTGGCGGGTCACGGCCCAATCGTGGCCGTGACCTTCGTACTCTGTTTTGGGATTTTCTCATGCTGATAGCGTTTTTCAGCACCGGCGCGAACGCGGCGAACGCGCATGCGTCGCTCCTCGCCGCCCACGCGCTCGCTTGCTGTCGCGGGCCAGTGACACTCGCCCGCGCGAGGACCGCGGGGGTGCCGAGCCTTCCGGTCACGTTTCCGGACCACGTCCGCCTCATCGAGATGGCGCCCGTGCCCGATGACGTAACACGTGCGATCGGCCAGGGGTTCGAGCGGGGCGGGCAGGGACGGATGCCCATGATACTCGATCTTCCCGTCGACCTGCTCCGAAACGAGGCTCTGCGCGATCGCGTCGATGCCGCCGTCGTCACGGTCGGGGCCAGCCCGCTGGACGAGATGCTCGCCGCGTCGGTGCTGGCCCCGACCGTGACGACGGCGGTCCTTCCCGCACGCGAAGAGCGGGGGCCATGGCTGCTGGGATGCGACCGTCCGAACCACGCATCGGCGGCGTTGCAGTTCGAACGCGCGATGAGGGAGGCGGTGCCCGGCCGTCGCGATGGCTGTCCCGGCGCGCGTTTCCTGCCTGCCATCCTGCCGACGCCGAGCCCGGCGGAGGCGGCCGCGCTCCTGGCCGGCACGCCCGGGGAGGTGGCGCTGCGGCGCGGTCTCAAGCTGCTGGGCCCGCTCATGCCCGGTGCGGGGATGCCGTCCGCCCGACCGGGGAGTGGCGAGAGGCTGCGCGAGGTCGCCGAGGCGTTGGACGCGATGGCCGGCGGAAGGGTTCCCTCGGATGAAAGACTGTCCGACGCCCCGCTGCTGGAGGATTGGTCGATCGAGGCGCGCGCCGTGCCGAGCCTCACCGGTTACGTCACGAACCACCACGTCACCGGCCGCGGTCGGTGGCCCCTGACCGTGGACATCTACGCTACCGACGGCCGGTCCTGGGCAAGGACGTATTCCCGGTATTACCGGCTGGGCCGCCCCGCCGGGTCGGTTTCGCCTCGGGACGTTCGATCGATGGGCTGAGCCAGGGCCTCCGACCGGGCGCGAGGGCGCTGCCGCCTGCAACCCGGGCGGACTGGATGGCGCCTCGGCCCCGATGACGGTCGGGAGCGCGCCGTATGACCCTTCCCGATCTCCGAGGAGGGGGCGATACCGACGGCTCAACCGTTGATGCCGTAAGGTATCGCCGCTGCGACACGGCTGGGCGTGAACGCCGCGGATGGCATGCTCGCCGCTCAGTGGCGGGAAGCCGACCGCGTCGGTTTCGCCACCTGCGTCAGGTTACGGTTCCACCGCCTCGCGCCGGCGTCGCCGCGCCTCCACGTGCATGTTGACGGGGGTGGCGGCGAGGACCCGCGTTGCGATGGTCGCGAGGAAGCGCCCCGGCGACAAGGCCGCTGGCGTAAGGTCCCGGCGTACCGCTACCCGCGGAAGGTCCGCGACGACCCGTTCGATGGCCGCGACCGGGATCTCTGCCGGAACGTCCTCGCCTTCCGGCACGGCCCCGCGCCCGGGTTCTGGGATACCGTTCCCGGGGGGGACGCCGTCGGGCTCGGGTATCGCGACCTCGTCGGCGTAATCCATCAGGATCAGGCACGTTGCATGGTAGGCGTCGTCCTCCTGCCCGAGCTTGACGAGCAGGTCGAACAGCCATTCCGCCGTGTTCGGCTCCTTCTGCAGGATGTCGGAGCGGAGCCCGAAGACGAAGCCCAGCGCCGCGAGCGGGTGCCGCAGCCGCAGGTTCTTGGCGTCGCCATACGACTCCTCCACCCGGTTCGGCGCATTCTTGCCGTACGAGGAGTCCATCCGCTTGGTGGAGACCAGCAATTCGGGTCCGGTCGCCCAGTCGGCGATGATGACGTCGACCTGCTTGAGGTAGTTCTTCCCGAGTATGGGCGCCGCGGACGCGGTCACGCCGGGGATGGATGTCTTCCTCGCCACTCGTTCCGCGACCTGCCTCCCGAGGTTGCCCGGCAACGCCTGGATGAGCGCGGCGACCGGCGCGGGGAGGATGCGCGGACTGCTCGGCCGCGGCCAGACCCGGTCGGCCTCGAATCCCGCTCGCCTGAGCTCGTGGCTGACCCACACGTCCAGGGCGAGCGCGGGAACGCCGGTCTGGGAGGCCGCCCCTAGGTGCAGGGGAACGCCGAGCAGCCGCTCCAGGGTCGCATAGTCCGGCTCGAAACCGGGAGCGCCCTCGTCGCCGACAGTCCAGGGATTGCCGTGGATCCCGTCCGGCGCCGCGTCGGCGACGATGCGGTCGAAGAGAGCCCAGGCCTCGGCCTTGGAACTTGGCCTCGGGGGCATGGGCTGGCTCGCTTCGCGGGGATCCTCCGTCCGCCGATCCGGGGCGGACCGTGTCGTACGGGGGCGGGAGTTCCTCCCGGCAGGGACGTTATGCAGGCGGTTTCGGAGGGCGCAAGCGGTCATCGGGATCGACCGTGAGCGACCCCCGGCCGGGCCGGTGGTTTCCTGGGTGACCGGGGTACCTGCCGTGCGGTCCGCCAGGGGTGACGGCGCCGGGGAGTGGACCGTCCATCGGGTTGCGATGCCGCTGTCACGCTGCGCGATGACGCCAAATCCGCATCGCCGCCAGCGCCTCGCGGAATGCCTCCCCGTCCGCGGCCGAGACTTGTCCCGGCGCGGGCAGCAGCACCCGCGCCGCCTCCCTGGGCTCGAGCTTCAGGAGGCCCCCGCCAAGCGGGTGTCCCTCCACCTCGCAGCTGAGGTCGGCGAGCGTGCCGCCCCAGGCCGACAAGCGATGCGCGAGCGAGGGATTGATCACCCGGACGCAGTGCACCGAGTTCGTGGCGCTGCAGCGCGCGTCGTTGCGGACCAGGGCTGGCCTCTCGCCGGACATGTATGAAAGCAAGTAGTCTGGGATCCGCACGTCCGGGACCGCGTACCAGGGCGTGCGAACGCGGCACTTATAGCTCGTGCGAGCGTTCAGGCCGTCGGCGCCATCGAGATACGCCCGCACCGCCTCGGGCAGGATGCCCGTCGTCGGCAGGCGCAGCAGCAGGTAGGGTTCGTCCCGCTCCCGCCAGCGCGCGACGTCGGCCGGCCCCAGCACGGGGGCACCGAGAACCCGGCCGTTGCGGACCGTGGGTTGCAGGAACGCGTCGGGAATTCCGAGGCGTGCGGCCTGGGAGGGCCGGAGATGAAAGAAGCCGTTGGCGCCCGTGACGTAGCCGATCCCGACGGCGGCGATCTCGCCCAGGCGGGATGTCTCGGCCGAGGCCGCCACGCGCAGGTAGGCGTCCCGCGCCGTCCGGGGCGCCAGATAGGGCCGCAGGCGCCTGCGCCAGGCCTGGCGCCACTCGCTGACGTCGACGCGTTCGAACTCCGTGGGGGGCTCGTCGGAGGGGGCGAAGCGTTGGGCGGCGCTGAAGCGTATCTCGCCGGTGGAGCCGCCGAACCCGTCCGCGAACAGGAGCCAGCAGTCTTCCGACAGGTCCGGGAACAGCTTCTCCCGGATCGCCACGACGTGGACCACCGAGAAGTTGGCCACCGCGAATTCCAGAACCGGCGCCGCGTAGGGGGCGTGGCCGATCTCAGCCGGGACGACGAACGCCATGCGGCCGCCCGCCTTGAGCAGCGCGGCGGTCGCGACCAGAAAGGGGGCCCAGGACGACGTCAGGCCGGAGAAGCGGACCCCGAGCCCGAGGCACAGCCGCAGAGCGCGCGCGCGCGTCTCGCCCGCGAAGAGCTGGTACCGCACGAAGGGCGGGTTGCCAGCCGCGCAGTCGAACCGCTCACCGGTCCGCTCGGCCCAGGTGAAGAAATCGCCGACGTGGATCTCGCCGGCCGGCGCACGCCGCCGTGCGGCGGCGGCGCTCGCGGGATCCATCTCGATCCCGAAGCTTCGCGAGTGGGCGGCTACGAACATGCCGTCGCCGCACGACGGGTCGAGGAGCCGGTCGCTGCGTCCTCGGACGGACCACCGGACCAAGGTCGCCGCTACGGCTTCGGGCGTGAAGTAGGCGCCGGAGGCCTTTCGCGAAAGGTGGCTCGGCATGCTCGCCGGCAGGGCGTCGGGCCCGTCGATGAGGTCGGGGGGCGGAAGCGAATCCATGACGTGATGCTAGCACGGCGGGAACGGCTTGGGTTCAGGTCCCGGACCCTGGACGGCCGTTTCCCCTGGGCGAAGTGACGTCGATCATCGCTTCTCCCGGGGCGCGTCCCGGCGCCGGGGCCTTCGCTCGGCGTTAGGGCAGCTTGGGGCCCGTCCGGCCGGACCGGCGGTAAGCCGGCTTCAACCGGTCTGGGCAAGCTCGGAAGCTGGACGACATGCTCGCCAGCGAGCCCTCGCGGGCATGCCCTTCAGGTCCCCCGGTCCTGGCGCCGCTTGCGGCCCGAGAGCGTCGCGACCTTGGGTTGCCGGTATCTCACCGAATGGGATCCGATCAGGCGCTGGCGCTTTCAGCCGATCGCCTTGATCTCGGGCGCGATTGGCCGTTCACGCTCACTGGGCGGGAGGTACGACGAGGCGCGCATCGCCCTGAACGTCATGCCCATCGCGCTGTTCGAGACTGCTGTGATCTTTAGTTACCCAAGGCAGCCCTCCGCGAAAGCCAGAAGGCGCATCACACCCGTCATGCTGAAGGACGGCGAGGAACGCCCTCGCCCTTTCGACCATGACGCTCGACGCCACGGAGAACTTCCTCATGAGACCATCCCATGTCGCGGGTTGGTCGGAAGCAAAGCGCGACCTGATCCAAGGGGCCTTCCTCTCGACCGTGGTGGCTGGAACGAACCTGCGGCCGGAACCGGGCCATTTGCTGTTCTGATACGACGTCCCCTAGTTCGGCACGGGAAGCGGGAGATGGAGATCGCTGAACGGGACGTGACGGGCGGGGCTCACCTTGAAAGAACGAGCACTGTGGAAACTTCAACGGCAAGCTGAAGGACGAAGCCTGCGCCAGGGGATTTTTTACTTGTTGCGGTCCGCACAGATCGTGATCAACCTCCGGCAGAGCACATACGACCGCGTCCGGCCGCATTCGTCGTTGGGCTACCCGCGCCCGTTACGTTCCCGGATCTGGATTTCGAGCTACATGGCTGCCACCATGCAGTGGCCTCCCAATTGGCTCGGTCCAATGTACCGGTCAGGTTACATGCGGGTGGGGGGACGACCTCGCCCCGACCCCACCGAATCGCTACCTTGGCCGCATTCGGCGGAGGCTCGATGCGGGCATGGTGGAATTGATTGCAACCTGCGTCCCGAGCGAGGGGGGGGCAATCAGGGGCGTCCTGCGCCGATCCACTGCGGTGGCTCCGGGAGTTCGACGACGATCCGAAACTGTTCCTCCAAGTGTCGATCGCCGGTCAACGCCGAAGCGCGATCATCGATGCGGGTGCCTCGGCCGCGCGCATAGCTCTGCAGCTTGCCGCGACGATCAGGTATCGGTTCAACCTCCAATGGATGGTGCGTATTGGGCTCCTCGACATCGATCCCTTGCCTCTGCCGCGATTGAAGGTATGGCCCATACCCGACCCGCGCCCCGACATGTGGTTGGCATCGTTGTCGCTCGCCCCCGCCCTCGAACGCGTCTTGGCCGACGCCGCCGATCTCGCTGCGGCTGCGGCCGATGCGAGCGTAGGCAAGCCGACGTCGGACGAGCGGCTGACCGTCGCGGGCGTATGGCCGCTCTATGATTTCCGGGACTTGGCCATCGCCGCGGGGCATCGACGCTCGCGCCGGGCAGATGACCGCATGCAAGACGACGCAGCCGAATCTTAACCCAGACGGTCGATCGTGCCCCACCGACCGGGGAGGCAGCCGTGGACGACGTCACGAAGCAATGCGTCGGCTTGTTCCTGGCCTTTTTCTCGCGGATCGACCGGTCCGTTTCCGTCCGTATGTTGCGCCGCGTTCCGGCGTTCGAGACAACCTTGACCGACGAGTTGCTCGCGCTCCTCGACGGGGAAGCTCTGACCCGCGAGCATGGAGGTCTGGCCAGCGCGATGCGTCGGCGCATCAACCGGTTGGCGGCCAGCGTACCCCAGGAGGAGGACGGCCTCGAGTTGCCCAAATGGGACCTCGACATGCGGGCGTTCGACCACGGCAGGGGGTTCGAGGGGCGGGTCTCGAAAGCTGATTTCGGCCTTCTAATCGAATTCGGTGCCAAAGGTCACGCAAATTATAGGCGCTGCATCTATCTGTTCCAAGCCAAAAGGCTTGCTCCCTTCACGTCCCGGGTCAGATCCAGTCGATTTGGGCACGATTCACAATTCAATTCTGTTAGCGAACATCAACACCATCGAATGCTGCAGATCGAAGCGGATTTGAAACTCGACCTGTACCGGTACTTGTACTACATGCCTCCACGGCTCTCCGTCGATCCCGAATGGACGAAGTCTGCGGCCGATGGCACCCGTTGCACCAGAGTCGAGGGAGGCGGCCTCTGGGCGGGCAGGGTCCTCGAGGCCCCGGACGTGGACCCGCGGTGGATCTACGGGGCATACCTGTCAGAAACTCTTCCGCTGGCGGCGCTGCTGGCAGCCCATGTAGCGGAGGCTATCGGCGAGGTCGGATGCGCGGCCGCCCTCGGAGGAAATGCGCTGGCGCATTCGCTTGGCTCGGCGGACCTGCCCCCGACCGAGGATCTGGCGCTCGCCTTGGTCTCCGGCGACATGCAGGCGGTAGGCGCGATCTGCGCCCAATTGGGGCTAACCCCGTCCGGGTACCCTCTGGTGCCGAACACCGTCCTGAAGATACGCCTGCCATCTCCGCCGGAGCCGCGCCTCGTTCCCGTACCGTCCTACGGGGGCGCCATCTGACGAAGCCCGCCGGCCTGCACAGCTCCCCCGGCTGCCCCCTGAGCCAGACACGCGAGCCCGGTCGCCTCAGGCGCGCCGCAAGGTCGTCCGCACGCTCGCCCCGCCCGGACAACTCGGTCACGCGCTCCATAATCCTTAATTATGGGCGGCCAACTCAGGAGAGGACGCCGCTAGGGTTCAGCCGACCGAAGAGGTCGGCGCCACGGGTAGCCGTCCTGAGCACGACATCGCCGACATGGGTGTAGATCTGCGTCGTCGGGATGCCGCGATGCGGCAGGCGGTTGCCGCGCGCCTTGCGGCCCTGGCGCATGGATCGAGCCGGCCGAGAGGCGGGACATCGAAAGGCTCGTGTCTCGGACGATGGGGCTCGACGTGGTTCCGCTCGACGACGAATGCCGGCCCCCCCGTAGCGCTTGGCCTGCGCGACCTTAGACCTTCCGCGCTGCGGAGGCTCGCGAACGGGCTGACCGCCCGATTCCCGCCACGGAAGTAGGCATTCGCGATGCTCACGAACGCCGACGGGCCGGTCGGTGCCGCCGATTTTTACGAAGCCTCCGAACTGCGCTTGGGCGTCTACGTGTCATGGACGCCCGGGGACATCGGCCTGTTTGGCTCGGCGGAGCTGGCGGTCGCGGCCCTCGACCTGGGTAACTGCGACGTCGAGGACGTCACGGCAGCGGTGGACGCCCTGCCGTCCGGGCGCGGTGTCGGCGTGTCTCCGGTCATCGCCCCTGGGCTGAGCTGCGCTAGCCGGGGATCCTCCGGCCTGGGGACGGCCCGCCGCGATGTCGTCCGGCCCGTCTGGGGGCGAGGCCGGCGCTTTGGCGAGACGAGCCGGTGAGCTCGCATCTCGCCGGTCCGGGACGCCCGGCCGGAACTGGACCTGGCATCCTTTTGACGGGCCGGACGGCTCGCGTGGCCTGCACGGGAACCAGCCCGGCGTTAACCCTCGACCTCCGCCGGATCCGGGATCGCCACCTTCGACGTGGAAGCGTCCGAAGCCACCGCCTATAATGGGATCCTTCTCGAGAAAACCTTCCGCACACGTTCGGTCGCCTGTCGCCCGACAGATGTCGGCGCCACCCGTGGCGATTCTTCCGACAGGCGCTTTCGCACGATTGCCGGACACGCCGGTGCCTGTGCATTCGCCCCGCTCCTCCGTGTGCCCATCCGGTTACCGAGGGACCAACGGACGGGTTTGAACTTCGGCCGTCCCCTTCCACGCCCGTCATCTCTCGGTGGACGACGTGGCCTGGACACTCCCAACGATGAGGCTTGCATGGCGCGTCATACGGCGAACCCGATTTCCACCATCCGTCCGGCAGAGCCCGGACGGGACGATGGCCGCTCGAAGCGTCAGCTGCCAGATGAGTTCACCGCATGGCGCACGGTCCATCCCGCATCGGTGACGCCGGGCCTCCGAAACGCGCTGCACGAGTCACTCGTCGGCTGCGAGCCTGCCACACGCCACCGATCCTGGCAGGACGCCCTCGATGGCGACGCAGCTGCCGCGATCCGCATCGCCATGGTCGTTTCGGGCCTGTGCGGCCCGTCCGACCCGGTGACCGACGTGGCCGCGAGCATGCTGCTTCTCCACGCGCTCCACGGGGATGCGGCCGCAGCCGTCACGCTCTCATGCATGCTGCGCACCCGAAACGTCCGCCTTCCCGGCGATGCCCGACTCGCGTCCCTCGCAGACGCATGGCGGCACGGGTCCGCAATCCCGACGGCAGGCCACGGCGCGCGGTGATCCACGGCGGCCGGGCATGATCGGCAAAGGGCCGCCCGCGACGCCTTCCGCACGGGCAAGCGGCGCAAGCCGAAGGCGGGCTTGAAGGACCCGAGCCCCGATGACGGCTCGGCCGGGCAGCCTGTCGGCCCCCGTCGCTCACGTCTCGCGTTTCGCACGTCCAACGCGGTTCGGGAGATCGACATGGGAATTGTCCGCAGCCGCCTCGTTCTCCCATGGCGGGGCGGCTTGTCGGCCCGCGGCATTCCGACCGCCACAAAGGAGCGCCCCGATATAGCCTTCGCCCGCCACGAAGCGGACGCCAGCGGTTCGCAGTGCCGTCGCCAGGCGGCCGGCGAGCGAAGCGCGAATGACGATGAATCCGTTCTCGTAGTCGTTGATCGTCTTCTTCGAGACGCCCGCCGACACGTGCAGTTCCTGCTGGGTCAAGCCGGCCATCAGGCGGGCGGCTTGGCAAAGGTAGCCCGGCACGACCCGGTCGGAAGGGAATTCGGGAGCGGACAGGAAGTCCATGCCACGCGTCACGTCGGGTGAGGCTTGAAATATTTTTATATCACAGGTATAATTTAGGTCTTCATCGAACGCTGCCTTCTCGAACCCGGTCGACGCATCGTCGGGCGGGGCAGCTGTCCTCCGCTTCAGGGGTTTCGCCATGATCATCGCGTTGTTCGGCGGCGATGGCCGTGCCGTTGGCACGCACGCCGCCGTTCTCCTTGCCCGTGCCGCGGCTTCGGCCGACACCGCCACGACGCTCGTACGCGTTGCCAACGCCCACGAAGCCGGGTTGCCGCACTCCGAAAGGGTGCCGGACCGGATGCGCATTGTCGAGTTGTGCGGCAGCGATCCATCCGTGGCCATCGAATTGTGCCGAGCAACTGCGGAGACGCCCGACGGGCATCTCACGGTGCTGGACCTGCCGCAGGCCTGGCTCGCGGCATGCCCGGTCGATCTCGGCGACCATGAGAAGGTCGTTGCGGTCGGACCGACCTCGCTCGACGGCTCGATCGTGGCATCGGCGCTTCGCGGCATCCAAGTGGATCCCGTGCCCTGGCTGCTGGTCTGCGGGGCGGCGTCCGTCAGGACGTTTGGCCTCGCCATGCGCGAGCTGATGAACGCCACGGGCGTCCCCGGGAACTCGGTCCGCGTGGTCGACCGCGGACTGCCGGGCCCCCGTCAGGACATCGCGGCATCCGGCATGAATGGACGCATGGAGGTCCAGGCGATCCGCGCCGCCCTCGAGGTGCTGGACATCATCGCGCCCGGCGCGGCGAGAAGGACCGAGCATCGGTCCGACCCGGGTACTCCCGTTCCGCCGGGCATCGGCGGGGAGGACCGTCGCGCGCCCCAGGATCGGCTGAGGGACCTCGCCGACGCCCTGGATGCCGCGGGAGGCGGAGAATATCCCTCCGCCGCGGAACTCGCCTGCGCCCCGCTCCTCGAGGACTGGGAGGTCGGGTTGCGGCCGGTGTCGGCACTCGTCGGCCGCGTCACGCAGCATCCCGGGTTTCCTGCCGGTCGCCTTGTCCGCACCTCCGAGGTCTACGCCTCCGACCGCCGAACCTGGGCCCGGACCTATTCCAGGCTCTACCGCCTTGGTCGCCCCGCAGGCCCGCGCGAGCGCTTGCACTGACGCGGTCCCGGGCCACCCGGAGACGTTTCGCCGAGGACGAGAGGACGAGAGGACGGAGACGAGACCTTCCCGTCTGCCCAGAGAATCCGGAGGAGGGCGGAAGATGCCTGTGCACAAGGATGGCGGGCAAGCGGCGCCGGTCGCCGCGACGCCCCTGTTCCGGTTGTGGCGGACCGTCGGCCCGGATTCCCTCTCGTCCGAGTTGGCGGCGCCGCTGTCGGCCGCGGCCAGACTCGTTCGCGATGAAGTCGGACCGACCGGCGAGGATGGACCCGCGACCGTCGGCGAGGCGAGGGACGCTTTGGAACGTCACGGGTTGCCGCATGGGGCAGTCGACGTCGCCGTTACCGCGGTCCTCGCGCGGGCTCTGCTCGGCGACGGGACCGCCGCGGGGTTCCTTTCCGAAGCCCTCGACCTGATGGCCGCGGCGGAGGGGGGAGGCCCGCACCATGCCCGTTTCGCCAGAGCCTGGCGGGACAGGCGTGGGTACGTGTCGGCTGGGGCCGAGGCCCCCGTGTCGGTCCCGTCGCCGATCACCGTTGCCCATTCGGAAGGACGACCCATGCGCCTTTGGATCTTCTCGGACCTGCATCTCGACGTCGGTGGCCCGTGGATGCCCGTCCCGATCCCTTCTGCTGATTTGGCGATCGTCGCCGGCGACGTGGCCGAGGGGCTGGTCCAGTCGCTTTCATGGCTGGCGGACGTAGTGCTGCCTCACATGCCGGTCGCCTTCGTGGCGGGGAACCACGAGTTCTATCGGCGATGCCTGCCGGAGGAGATGGAGGCGGGCCGTGCGGCCGCCGCGAGGACCGGCATCCACCTCCTAGAGAACGACACCGTCCGGATCGGAGACGTCGCCGTATCCGGCTGCACGCTCTGGACCGACTACGAGCTCGACGGCCCGGCGATGCGGGACGCCGCGATTGGGGAAGCACGCATGGGCCTCAACGACCATCGCGTCATCCGCTGGACGCGCGAGACCCGGCCTCGGCTATTTCAGCCGGAGGAGGCCCGCGCGCTGCACGTTGCGTCCCGGAAGTTCCTCGAGGAGGCGCTCGGACAGGTCGCCGACGCGTCGACGAGGGCACATGTCGTCGTCACGCACCATGCCCCCTCTGCCGGGAGCGTCGCGCCTCGGTTCGCCGGCAGTCCGCTCAACGCCGCCTTCGCGTCCAGGCTCGACAACCTGATCTGGGCGGCACGGCCCGCGCTGTGGGTCCACGGGCATACCCACACCCCGTTCGACTACCAGCTCGGCAAGACACGCGTGCTGTGCAATCCGCGCGGCTACCTCGGCGAGAACCCAGGTTTCCGGCCCGGGCTCGTCGTCGAGGTCTGACATCTGCCGCGACCGTCCAGGGAGCGCCATTTCGATCCGCCCCGACCCGAACGTGTCAGGAGAAGCGCCGGTGCCCTCGGGCGCCGGGATCGTCGCGCCCGAAAGGCATCGCCTCGACTCACGAGGGGCGCCGCGGGAGGGGCGGCTCGCCACGGCATTCCGCGCCTCGGCAGGCTCGGGGCACCGGCGCGTGCCGCCGCCTGCCTTCGCGTCCCACCCCCAGGGATTTCTTCATGAACCAGCATGTCCGGCCGGCCCGCCTGCCACCCGATGCGGCCCGTCCGGTGCCGCTCCCGCTCCCTCTTCGGCCTCGCCCGCGCCACGACGCCAGGCCGGGAATATCGCCGCCATGCCCTGGGCCTGCGTCGAGCCCGGCAAGGTTGGCTAGCACGAAATTCTGGGTCCTGTCCGATCTCGCCATCGATCAGGCCCCTTTCTTCCGGCTGCCGGACCCACTCCCGGAGTTCGACGTCCTCCTCGTCGCCGGCGGGGTGGCGATCGGGTTGGAGGCGGCGTTGAGATGGCTCGCGAAAGCCCTGGACGGTCGACAGGGGGACAGGCCCATCCTGATGGTCGCTGGCAGCAGCGAGTTGTGGTCCGACACGCCGATGGTCGAGGCTCTCTCCCGTGGCCGCGAACTGGGCCGCGATCTCGGCATCCACTTGCTTGCGGACGAGGCCGTCCGCATCGAGAGCTCAAGCGGCAGCGGAACCGTGGTCCTGGGCTCGACCCTGTGGACGGATTGGTGCCTCGAAGGCCAGTTCGAGGGACGCCTCGCCAGAGTCGCCGCCAGACATGAATGGGACGATTGCCGACGCATCCTACTGCGTCGGGGGCGCCCTTGGTCCCCGCTCGACGCTCTCGGGGTTCACGCGAGATCCCGCGGTTACATCGAGGACGCCCTTACGAGCATCGTGTGTCAGTCGCTCGGCTTCAAGCGGCTGACACGACCGGTCGTCCCCGACGTTCGTCAAGGTGACCGGGCGGTGGTGCTCACGCACTTCGCGCCGTCGCGGCTCTCGCTGCCAAAGGATTGGCCAGGGTGGCACGACGAACCATGGCTGGCGGCCTCCCATGCCTCCGATCTGGAGGATGTCATGCACGCCTGGGGCGCACCAGTGCTTTGGGCCCACGGTCGCGCGGTTGCCTCGGCGGACTACCGCATGGGTAGGACCCGGGTCGTCGCAAACCCCCGCCAAAGCTGGGAAGGGGCGGGGGCATTCGATCCGACGCTCGTCATCGACGCCTGACTATCGCTCCACGCGAGATGGAGATGCATACGGCACGATCCTTCGCCGTTTTCAACGGAGCGGCCTGGGGCGCGCCGCCTGCGTTCCATCGGTCGGCCAATGGTGCGGCGGCGCTGCGCGACGTGGTACGCGACTACGCCCTCCACATGCTCGGGTCATGCTCGCGGCCCCGACCGCCCTCAGGATCCTCCAGCACCAACTTGAGCGCCTCGCCAGCCGTCGTCCCGGCCAGCGCCTAGCCGTTGCGCGGCCCGGCGCCCCGGATCCCCGCGACGGCGGCAACGAGCTCCGCGATCCGTACTCCCTGCCGGTCGATCGCCTCCGCGAGGTTGGACTCCACCGAGGCGGGAGGGGGACAATCGGTTGGGATCCGCGTCGACCGAACTTCCACGGTCTTCCAAAAAAGTCCGGGCGGCCTCGACTTAGGCGGCACTGGGCGAGCTGTCCTCGACAAGGGCCGGCCAAGCTCCCCATCGCCTGATGGATATTCGCGGTGACGTAGACCATGCCTTGCGTGCGGCATGCCCATCGTACCGCGGTCGGGCATGTCGGCACGCGTCTCGAAATGGCCAGCCTCGCCCGCATCGATCCGCTGACCGGACTGGCCAATCGGCTCGGCCTTCGTGAGGCGTTCGCCTCCGTTCCGCCCGAACGCCCCGTGGCCGTACGCCTCCTCGCCATCGCCGCATCGGGCGCGACCGTCGCCAGGACGGGGGGCGACGAGTTCGTCATCCTGCGACCCGGCCTGCGGACGGCCGCTGAGGCCGAGGACCTGGCTCGACGCATGGACGCGAGCCTGCGTGAGCCGTTCGGTATCGGCGGCATGGAGATCAGGATAGCGGCAAGCGTCGGCTACGCCGTGTCCGAGATGCCGGTTGCCTCGACGATCCGATGGCCTGCGCCGACGAGGTTTCATATCGGGTCAAGCGAGAGGGCCGGGCCGACGCGCCGCCCGGGCTAACCAAACCCGTGCTTCAGGCCGTCGCGTGATCCCCAGGCCGAGCGCCTATCGTCGTCACGTGCACTGGAGCGCCAAGCGCTGGGCGTGGACCGCGCGGGGAAGGCGCATTCCCCCGCGGACGGACGGTCCCTCGATGCCATTCATGGAGATCAGGCAGCGATGCTTGCGTATGCGCCCGCTCGATCACGGAGGCATCTATTCCCGCTGTAGTCTGGCAGACGATCGGGCCCACGACGCGAGCGGCATCACGGACGGTGCCGCTCCGATCACCCACGTCCTCGCCATTGGGACCACAATGCTGACCTTGGCCCACGCGGCCGGCAATCCTCGGGGCGGCCCGTCTCGAGATGGCGTCGAACGAGGGGGGCGAGCCTAGCGTCGACCGACCGGATCCCCACAAAGCGTACCCGCGCGTACCCGCGTGTTTCGAGGTCCGAAGCCGTCGAGCGTTCGTGGTAGAGATGGACGCGGTTGGGCACTCAAGATCGGATGTTTACGTTTCGGTATCGTTGAGAACGTATGAAGGCCTACGTTACGGAATTGGCCTCATGCGTGTTCTCCTGATCGAAGACGACGTCAGCGTCGCGCAGAGCATCGAGCTGATGCTCAAGTCCGAGAACTTTAACACCTACACCACCGACCTCGGGGAAGAGGGTGTCGATCTCGGCAAGCTCTATGACTACGACATCATCCTGCTCGATCTGAATCTGCCCGACATGTCGGGCTACGAGGTGTTGCGCTCGCTGCGCGCGGCGAAGGTGCGGACGCCGATCCTGATCCTCTCCGGCATGGCCGGCATCGAGGACAAGGTGAAGGGCCTCGGCTTCGGCGCCGACGACTACCTCACCAAGCCGTTCCACAAGGACGAGCTGGTGGCGCGCATCCACGCCATTGTTCGCCGCTCGAAGGGCCATGCCCAGTCGGTCATCATCACCGGCGACCTGATCGTGAACTTCGACCATAAGACCGTCGAGGTCGGCGGCGCCCGAGTGCACCTCACCCTCAAGGAGTACCAGGTGCTGGAACTCCTCTCGCTCCGGAAGGGCACGACGCTCACCAAGGAGGTTTTCCTGAACCATCTCTACGGTGGAATTGACGAGCCGGACATCAAGGTCATCGACGTGTTCATCTGCAAGCTGCGCAAGAAGCTCGCCAACGCCAGCCAGGGCAGGAACTACATCGAGACCGTCTGGGGGCGCGGCTACATCCTGCGGGGGGAGACCGCGCAGGCGCTCGGTTTGGCGGCCTGACCGTCCCGCAGTTCGCGTCCGGGACCAATGGCATCCGAGGGAACGCATCTTGCCGGTCCTGAAGGCAGCACGCGACTGCCCGCAGTCCCTGCGCCGAGTCCCGGGTGACGTCCCACGGTTTTCGTTCTCGCAACAACGATGGGTCCGGAGATGATGGTTCTACCCTTCGTCGGTTTCGCTGGAAGCGCGGCCGCCATCCTAAGCGGGCGGCGCGGCATCGCCTTGGGCCTGTGGCTGGCGTCCCTGGTCGGCACGCTCGCGTTGTTCGCCGCACACGCCACGTCCACGCTTCCGCTCGATTTCTGAGCGGAGCGCGCGATGACGCCTTACCAGGCCCGGACAATTAACGCTCTCGCCCTTCTCGGGTGCTGCGCCACTCTCGTCGTGGCATTCTGGTACCAGTTCCACGGCGGCGAGCTCCCGTGTCCCCTGTGCCTGCTGCAGAGGGCGGCCTTTGCGGCCGCGGCCACCGGCTTTGCGCTCAACGTTCGCTTCGGCCCCAAGCCGTCCCATTACGCCGTCGCGCTCCTCGGCGCCGTCGCGGGGGCGGGTATCTCGGCCCGACAGGTCGCCTTGCACATCGTGCCGGGGACCGGTGGCTTCGGATCGACCCTGCTCGGTCTGCACTTCTACACCCTTGCGCTCATCGCCTTCGTCGCGATGATCGCCGGGGTGGGTGTGCTCCTCCTGGCGGATCGAAGCTTCGAGCCCGACCCGTGTCCCACGGCCGCCGGATCCGTTGCTCTTGGGACGGCCTCCCTGCTGCTATTCCTCGGCGTTGGGCTCGCCAACGCGGTATCGACGGCAACCGAATGCGGCGGCGGCCTCTGCCCCGATGACCCGACCCGCTATGAAGCCCTGGACAGCTGGTTGGGGCGTTCGGCCCTGCCGTAGTCGACGGTAGTCGATCCGATCGACACGGCACGCCGCAACGGTACTACCGGCGGCGATCCTCTCAGGTCACGGCTTGTCCTCGCGCCTGTCCCGAGGCACGCCTCGCCCGGCTGGACAGACGCCATGCGCGGTAATCGCCTCGAAAGGGCGCTTCGCGCTTGCGGGATTGAGATGCCCCGAACGTCCTGGGTGCTCCGACCGCGGTCGCCCGGACCGAACCATCGACGGGCGGAACGACCGTCGTGATCGCAAGGGTCGGCGTAGGAAGCGATGCTCGTATCGCCGGTTCCTGCCTGTGTCGGAAACCGCTTCGCTCGCCCTGAACGGCATCATCAGGTCGAGATCGTCGTTCGAAGGACTGCCCCACTCGCGAGTTGGCATCGCTGGGTCGATGGTGACCAGTCGTCCGCGCCCGCATTCGGATGGCTAATCTCGTGGCGAGTCAACGGAAGGTGCTACAGCTTGCAGAGGCGAGCGAGACCATATGGCAGGCTGGCAGCGCACCATGGTCGATCTTACCGCGGCGTAGTACAAAGATATGTTCGATTGTATTTCTGCATGTATTACAGATTGTTGCCGGCGAATGACCAAGTTGCATCGGCTGTATTTTGCAACCTCTGGGCACGACGAGGCGCAAGGCTTCGAGGCGCGGCGCCGCCGTCTCATGGCCCCGATATATGGCATCCGGCCAGCGAGCCGAGGAAAGCGTCAGCCGGGAGGGAGTACCGTCGCTTATTTGCGGTCTTATGGAGCAAATGCACCGAAATGTCATCATATAAGCTGACTAATGCAAGCTCGAACGATGGCATTTTTGCAGAGACGTTTTTGCTTGTTCTCTTTTCGTTCCGATCCTACATTATGCATGGGTGAGTAACCTACGGTCCCTTCTTCTCCCGCTACGGTTGTGCGATCTTGGCCGCACAGAGTGGAAAAGGACCGATGGACAAGAACGTAACCGTTAAGCTCTTCAGCATGGAGCGGGCGCGCGAGGAAACCCCGAGATTTATTGATGCTATACGCGCTATTGATAATATCGATGGATACGAGAACAGAGAAAGAGCAATAGCGCCGGGGTTTCAGGTAAGACTTGAATTCCTTGACGAGGAAAATGACCATGTTGTTAGCGGCGAGCTAACGAGGATACAAACGACCAATTTCCCGTCAGAAATTACGCCTGCCGGTCGGACCGCTCTAAATGTCAATAACAGGCTTGGCCACAGCGTTGTGTTCCGTGCCAACCATCACCGAGGCGTGATAGCTATAGAGTACAACAATCGAGTTTGCAGCCCAGGGCGGTTATTCTCTTACTTACAGGAGTTTAGCCGGGACGCTGTTTACAACGTTTTGCCCATTGTCAGGGAGGAGGCTTGGGAACGTTACAATAGGGCTGGCCCGAGAAAGCTTCAGGTCGCCGTTGCCAGCCCTTCGGACCTGAGGGTCCTTGAGGGGGACGGCCGTGCAGTCGGGGAGGCTATCGCCGCCATGGGCGAGGCTTACTTGGCGCCTAAAATCACTGTCGAGATCGCAATGGGGCATGCCCCTGGTCAGTTGAGCACGCGTTTGACGGGCTTGGTCAGAGAATTCCTGAGGAGATCAGCATCCGAAGAGATCAGCCTTCAAAAACTCAAAGTATTTAACCCTGATTTCCCTGAAGGTATTGACTTTTTGGACGAATTTCTTATCTTCAGAGAAACTCTTGATCTGCACGATAGAGACCCGGACGTAAATTTTGGGATAAAGAGAGACTTTCTGCGGCGAGTTATGAATGGTATTTAGAAGACGAAAGACGGCCTATGGAATGTTTGAAGCGTGGTCGCCGCAAGTAGGCGCGGCAATCACGCTAATGCTTCTGCTTGTCTTTCAAAGAAAGATTGTCAGCACCTTTGTAGACAATCAGCTATCTTTGCCGCAAATGTATACAGCTATATTTGGCTGGGCGTCTGTAATGACGGGCTTCCAGTTTGGTGTATATGGGCTAATTTTCAGCAAAACAGATGGCTTTATCGCAAAAATAAGCAACACTAAAGCCATGAAGGATTTCATGGCTTATACATCCGCTGCCGTTAAGCTCGGATTTATTCTTACTCTTTTTGGATTTCCTTTTCTTGTTATGAATTCAGACATGAAGGATATCAGCAATCTTTCTTATTGGCTTGGATCAATGTATTTTGCCTTATTTGTCTCCAGTTTCATATCAACTGTGCGCGTCGCTAAGCTATTTGGCGCGATGTCTCGTATCAAGACGCGTGAAAGACTGCCCGCCTAATCAAAGCGGACTTCTTTTGCTCCAATTGCGGTCAAGACCTGCATCATAAAGACCGCCGTAAATTTTCCGCGCGCCATCTTGTTGCGGATATTCGGCTCGGTCTCTTTCACGCCAACCGCAGCCAGCTTGTCCACGAGTTGCGCATAGGTCACGCCCTTACGCTTCAGCTCAGCTTTGAGGATCGCCTTCACCTTGGCGTCCCACGCCTCATCCGGCGCGTGGATCGTGTCATCCGTCGTCATGCATCCCTCGCAATGGCTCATGCCATAATAGGCGATGCTTTTGCCCTTGACTACGGTGCGGCTATGCCATCATATGCGATGCATAAACACCGGACGCGATGGCATGTCCTCTCACTTCCTCCTCTCGGCTCAGGCCCGCACCCTCTCGCTCAAGGCGATCTACAAGGGTGGCGAAGACAAGGCTTACATGACCTTCCGGCGCCTTCGTTGGCCCGAGACGGACGGTGAGCCCGTTTGCCCGAAGTGCGGCTGCCTGGACCACTACGACATCAGCACGCGCCGCCGCTTCAAGTGCGCCGGCTGCGGCACGCAGTTCAGCGTCACCAGCGGGACCATCTTCGCCAGCCGCAAGCTGTCCTTCATGGACCTGTGCGCCCGCATCGCGATCTTTGTGAACGCGGTGAAGGGCCTGTCTGCGCTCCAACTCGGCCGCGATCTGGACGTGTCCTACAAGACGGCCTTCGTTCTGGCGCACAAGCTGCGCGAGGCGCTGGCGGCTGAGAACAAGGACGCCGCGCTGGCGGCCGAAGTCGAGATCGACGGCGCCTACTTCGGCGGCACTGTGCGCCCTGAGAACCGCAAGGAGGACCGGAAGGACCGTCGCCGCAAGGAGCACCAGAGCACCGAGCGCCGCGTCGTCATCGTCATGCGCGAGTGCCTTGGCCGCACCCTTACGTTCGTCGCTAAGCGCGAGGCCGAGGGCGTGAGGCTGGCCGAGACGCACGTCGCCAAGGGGACGAAGGTCTATGCCGATGAGGCGAAGCACTGGGACGACCTTGAGGCTTCGTTCCCCGACGCTGGCCGCATCAATCACAGCGAGGCGTACTCGGCTGACGGCGCCAACACGAACCAAGCCGAGAGCTACTTCGCCCGCCTGCGTCGCATGGTGAGCGGCCAGCACCACTTCGTGACCGCCCGCTACCTCCACCAGTACGCGGCCGAAGCGGCTTGGAAGGAGGACTTCCGCCGCCTCGACAACGGCCGGGCATTCAACTGGGTGATCCGGTTGGCAATGGCCTCAGGCGTGAGCCGGGCTTGGAAGGGCTACTGGCAGCGGCACGAAGCCTGAGAAATTGCGCACTTTCAGGTTCTGCGTCACGACATTTTTAGTAATGATGCCAGATCAAGCGCGGCTTCCTCTGACTCAATCTGGGCAATAATCTCTACATTCTCGACACTTCCCTTTCCGCGTCGGAAAAGGAAGTACCCACTACACTTATCCCAGCTTTGTCCGACCGCCTCGGCAGCGCGCCTTGTCAGGGGGGCTATACACAAGGTTGCGTTTTCTTCAATATCAGCGCTGAAGTAAAATGCGTTCATTGCCGACCCCCCAAGCGACAAATGACCGAGTCACCCACGCACCGTCTGCAAGCGACCCCCTCAATGAGGGCCCAGGATCTAGCAGAGTATATGGCCGCTAGCGATGTGGCCAAGCGCTCTGTGATCCAGAAATGCAAATTCCGTCCGCTCGCGCGACTCGTCCAGCACAAGGAAGCCCGCGCCTCAATCGCTCGGTGGCTGCGGGACGGAAGCGGCGATCGTAGAGCTTTGACTGCGGAGGCTAGCCGCATCCGACGCAAGATCGCTGACAGCGATTTTGATGCGGATGTAAACGAGCACAACGCGGGATATGTTGAAGCCTTCCAAGAGGTCTGCGACGCCTTGGACATGCCGGCTTGCGAAATGGATACTTTGTCCGGCAAGGTAACTATCAACATGAATGGTCTTAGTGTTCGATACGCGCCGGATCTAATACTAAGGCGGATAGCAAGAAACAACGTCGCAAAGATTGGTGCGATGTTCCTGATCTACAGCAAAGGTAAGAGCGCATCCGTTGAAGAGGCGCTACACCTTAGCGCTCTGTCTTTTGGTTATCTTGAAGACGCTCCGATTGCTCAGGATTGCGAGGCAGATAAGGCCATCTGCCTATCAGTCTGCGCGTATAGCGGGAACGTCTATGCCGCGCCTGGAAATTCCAAGCGGCGGTTTAACAATATGATGGCCGCCGGGGCTACGATTGCGGACCTTTGGCCAGCAATCCCGGCCCCGAGAAACGCGCGCCTAGCATAGTCACGCAGGGCGAGCGTGGGCATAGGGTCGCCAGACCTGCCCCGCCTGCGTCCGCTCGCCCTCAATCATCCGGCTCGCGCGCATCTTCCTGAGCGCCGAGCCAACGCGGCGGGTTACGTCCGTGATGAGGCGCCGGTCGCTGCTGTCCTTGCCCTCCGTCTGGCAGACAAGACAGGCCAGTTGCCGGGCCGTCAGGGGATCGGCCGACTTCCGCAGTTCGGCCAAGAGGTAGTCCCGTAGCTCGTTGCGGTAGAACAGCACAATACGGGCCGCACGGGGCGTTTTCCCCTCTAGCTCACCCTTGAAGCCGCAGGCGTCGAGAAGCCTGTCTATGGCCTCTATGTCGTTGGAGAGGATCGCCATGCGTTCCCGCAGTTCGGCGTTCTCTCGGTTCAGTTCCTCGCGCTTGGCGAGCAATCCGGTGATGAGGGCTTCGTCACGCATTTTGCCATCATAAACGATGGCGTATGACTTGATCTAGGCCGCTTTTTGGTGCATTTGCTCCATAAGGCCGCTTATTTGCTCGGCGACCTCCTAGCCAATCGCACCTACTTCACCGGGCAGCACGTCACCCGCGACCGGAAGCGCGTTGACGCCACGCCGGACCATATCTTCTTCCAGCTGTGGCGGAGCGGTGGCTACACCGGCCAGATCGAGGGCCGATCCATCACCGTGGGCGCGGGAACCGTCGCCCTGTCGGACAGGAGACGAACCCTCGACGTCCGCTTCGCGCCGTCCGACACCATCGGTCTGGTCGTGCCGCTCCCTCCTGCACGGGATCGACCTCGAGAGCCTCGGGCTTCGGTTCGATCCGGTTCGCAATCGATTGCTGACGGCACGGATCACGACCTTGTATCGCCGGCTTGACGAGACCGATGCGGGATCCATCCCAGCCCTCCGGGCGGAGCTCCTCGCCTTCCTGCTGCGCATTCTCGACCCTTCGCAAGCTCCCGACACCCTCGAAGGCCGTGAGCTGGACGAAGGTCTATTCGCCGTGGCCCGACGCGTGATTGGCGACCGCCTGCGGGAACCCGGCCTTTCGCCTAATGCCGTCGCTGAGGCGATGGGGATATCGCGGTCGAGCCTCTACCGACTGTTCGTGCCTGTCGGCGGGGTGATGGACTACGTCCAAGAGCGGCGCCTGCTGGCGATGCGCGACGCGCTCGCGGACCCGGTCGAGCGGCGGACGATCACGCAGCTTGCCGACGATCTCGGGTTCGCCAGCCTGCCGCACCTCAGCAAGAGCTTCCGCGCGCGGTTCGGTTGGACGCCGCGGGCTTGGCGCGCGCACAGCGCGATGCTCGCCAGCGCGCAGAATCAGTCGGCGCCTGAGCCGTTCTGGCGCTGGTTCGATACCCTTGGGGCTCGCCACGTTTCGGGACGGGCCCAAACCGCGGTCGGCACGTGAAGCGGTCTGCCCGTCGAGGGCCGTGATCGCGGCGCTCGGCATTGACGCGACGCGCCTCGGAGCTTCCGAGGATCCGGGTCGGGCCAACCATTCGTGATTTTGCGGGACACGACAGGAGATGGACGCCGGGCAGCGATGACGCGTGGCCACGGCGGATGGCAGTTATGCCTCCCGCCCCGAGGCTGCGCTAGCTTGCCGTGGCGCCATATCCGCCGCCGCCGCAATCCCCAGCAACGCCTTCAGTGCCTCGAACCCAGACCGCCGACGTGCGCGACCTGCGACGCCGTAAGCTGGCAGGCCCGTATGCGTCAGTCCACCGCATCGAAGATCCGTTCGCCGACTGACCTGACCGGTATTTTGGACCGGGCCAGTTGCGAGGCTACTGCAGGGTCGCAGTCATGGGTACCCGGAAGGCCAGATCCGGGTAGCTGACGGGCGCAGGCGGTCAGTAGCCCAGCGACGAATGCGGCCGGACGCGGTTGTAAGTCGTTTGCCAAAGACCAATCACGATCTGCGCCTCATTCAGCAAGTAGAAGATTTCTTGTCGTATGCATTCGTCCTGAATTTTGCCGTTGAAAAGCTCGCAGTACCCGTTGTCCCACGGCGATCCCGGTGCGATGTACTGGATCTGCGAGCCGGCTTTGGCGACCCATTTCCGCAGAGCCTTCGAGATCATCTCAGGGCCATAGCACATCGGGAAGATGGCTCGACAGTTCTGGGGCAGCGCGCGAAGCCATGCTGAGCGCAGCGCGCCGCCCTGGGCGGTCATGGCCGACCGACAGGTCTCTAGAGTGACGGTGTTCGAAGCCTCATTCCGGAGACGGATCGACCATGACCAGACCACAGCTTACGCCGCCGGCCGGCGTTCTCGTAGCCATCGACATCGCCAAGGCCCGTAACGAGGTCCTCATCGAGGTGCCCGGCTCCGGCCGACGACGCCGGTTGAGCGTCCTCAACACCCGCGCCGAGCACGACCGTCTGATCGCGCTCCTGTCGAACCTCGGCCAGCCGGTGACCTGCGGTTTCGAGGCCACCGGCAACTATCACCGCCCGATCGCCTGGCGCCTGCTCCAGGCCGGCTTTGCCGTGCGCCTGATCTCCTCCGTGGGGCTCGCCCGCACCCGCGAGGCCCTGCACAACGGCTGGGACAAGAACGACCCGAAGGACGCCCAAGTCATGCTGCACATGATCCGCATCGGCGCCTCGCAGGTGTATCACGACCCGCTCGCCGCCGGCATCAACGACGTGTAGGAGCTGTCCAAGACGCACGACGCCGTCTAGCGGGCCAAGACCAAGGTGCTGCATCGGATCCTGACCCACTACCTGCCGCTGTATTTCCCGGAAGTCGACCGCTTCCGCCACAACAGCCGCTCGGACTGGTTCTTCGCCTTCCTCGATCGCTTCCCTACGCCCGCCTGCATCACCACGCTGAGCAAGGAAGCCTTCATCGCCGCCGCCTGGGATGTCGTCGGGCGCAAGGTCGCCAAGGCGCAACTGCTCGGCGACATCTACGAGACGGCCCGCAGCTCGATCGGCCTGCCGGTGCCGCCTGACGCTCCGGTGGTGAGCATGTTCCGGCTCGTCATCGGCGAGGCGCGCGGGCTGATCCAGCAGCGCGACGCCATCGAGGCCACGGCCGACGCCCTCCTGACGGACAGCTCCGACTACAAGCTGCTGCGCCGCATCCCTGGCATCGGCCCGATCAACGCCCTGACCATCCTGGCTGAGGCCGGCGACCTGCGCCGCTTCGGCCATCACCGGCAGTTTCTGAAGTTCTGCGGGCTCGATCTGGCCACCCAGCAATCCGGTGCCTTCCGCGGCCAGACCAAGCTGTCGAAGTACGGCAACGCCCGGCTCCGGCGTACGCTCTGGCTGGCTGGGCAGGTGGCCATCCGGCAGCGCGAGAACGGCTTCCGCGACAAGTTCGAGCGCTACATCGCCCGCGACCGGCACAATGCCGACCTGCAGCGCAAGGCGCTGACCGCGATCACCGCCAAGATGGCGCGCGTGGTGCACGCCGTCATCAAGACCGGTGCCGACTACCGGCCCTTCGTCGAGGGACCGGTGCCAGGTGGGAGAACCCCTCTCAGCAGAGCCGTGAGGGCGTGAGAACCACGACCCTGTAGATAATGCTCGGGTCTCCTGCCTGGATCGACATCTCGTGTTGAGGACGGTGAGGACCACGGTGCCGCGTGCATCGGCTGGATCCTGTGTTCGCTATGGCCGAGAGTTCTTCCGGATCGGCAGGAGCCGCCTGGATCGACGTTGACGACAAACACACCGCGGGCGCATGTTCGCGGACGGAGACCTGTTGCCTGGCCACCCGTCCTTCCTCGCTACGTAGGACGTTGTCGCAGCGGATGTGCTCCGGGATGCCGTGCAGGCACATGGCGTCGGCCAGCGCCTCGATCACGCCGACGCTGTTGATACGCCGCGCCACCGTCAGCGCGAGGCAAGCCCGGCTGTGCTCGTCGATCAGCGTCAGGATGCGCAGGCTCCGGCCGTCGTGCGTCTGGGTCTGCACGAAGTCGAAGCTCCAGACTTGGTTGCGGTGGAGCGGACGCAGCCGCACGCACGAGCCGTCGTTCAGCCACAGGCGGCTGCGTGGTCGATGCCTTTGTGGGACCTTCAGCCCCTCGCGACGCCAGATGCGCTGAACCCGATCCTTGCCCACCCGCCACCCCGCTGCCTGCATCAGCGCGGTGACGCGGCGATAGCAGTAGCGTCCGTACTCGGGCGCCAGGACGACCATGGCGCGGGTCAGCCCATCCTCGTCGGCCGGCACCGTCGGCACGTAGCGCTGCGTGCCGCGGTTCTGGCCGACGATCCGGCAGGCGTGACGTTCCGAGAGGCCGTACTTCTCCCGGATGCCGTCGACCGCTTGCCGGCGTCGCTCGGGGGCTACAGGTTTCCCGAAGCGACGTCCGCCAGCACCTGCTTCTCCAAGGATAGATCGGCTACCAGCCGACGTATCAATGCGATTTAGCTCGCAGCGGCGATCAAGCTCACTGAAATCCTCCGCCGGGGAGCGGGCCGTGATAGACGGTGTCGCGGCAATGCCCCCAAGGCCCACGCCAGTGACCGGGTGGGCAGCCGTTCCCTGCACTGACCTGATACCCGCCACCGGGGAGCGGTCCCGAGTAGGGGGTGTTACGGCAATGTCCCCACGGACCGCGCCATGCCCCGAGGCCACACCCGTCGGCGACGAGGACGATGGGGGCGGTGGGGGCGGTGGGGGCGGTGATACCTGGATCGCCCGTAAGGGACATCGCATTGGCACTTGTTAGCGGAACAGCAAATAGTACTGCTGCCGTGACGACCGCATTCATTATCTTCATGATCTCTATCCTCAATGGCGGCCGATGCTCCAAGCCTGACCGATGCTTTACAACGCGCTTTGAGCTTGAATGCTGCATTAAAACTTGCCCGCCATCTGAAAGATCTATGTAATGGAATTCAGCCTATCGCTGTGCTGCGGCACACAAGGCTCCGCCTGAGACGACAGAAACAAGCGTCGCCTTCGTCTCTCAGGTCCGGGGAGTTCGCCTCGCCAGCCTGCTCACGACCTTGTCCCGCCTCGGCCTCGACGAGCGGCCGATGCAGGAGATCCTGCGGGCCGGACCGCATACGGTGAACGTGTTCCACCGTGATGACTGATGCTGGATCGTCGGGGCGGTGCTCTACGGTAAGCTAGGCGTCGCCCTGCCGGTTCTGCCGTTGCCGTGTGCGCAGCGTCCCGGCAAGGCGCCACGCTCACGTGCTCGCGGCACGCCTGGCCAGTTGGACCTACTAGAGCAAGCTGGTACCTGATGGTCGATCCGGACCCTACGGTGTCTGTGGCGAAGGCGCGGGTCCGTGCTCGGCGCTGAGTGGCTTTGCCTCCAGCAGCTTCCGCATCGCTTCGCTCGGATTGAGCAAGACTCTGCCCTCCGCTGGCGCTGTGACGACGGCTTGGCTTCGCGGGTTGCGCCCGCTCAGGGAGGATGTCGAACTGCGAACGTGCCGAAATCCCGCAGCTCGATACGGTCACCGCGGACGAGCGCGGCGGTCATGGTGTCGAGGATCGTACCAACAATCGCCTCGACGTCCTGACGTAGAGGTGCGGGGTCTTGGCTGCGATGCGCGCCACGAACTCGGATCGGACCATGCCAACGCGATGCCACCTCGTTTACACGGTGCGGGCCAGCGCCCTGACCGTCGAGCCCCTCGGGTCCGACGGCTACCTACTCCTGCTTGGCGAGGCCGATCCCGGCGGCGGCGTCGAGCCGCCACGGCTCAAGGTCCGGCTCGCCGCGGCCGACTTCGCCGCCTGCCGGGATGCGATCGGCGACGCCCTCGAACCTGCGGGCCTGGTGAACCGAACGATCGTTGTCAGGCTTCAGACCGTCAGCGCCAGCGCCAGCGCCAGCGCTATGGGCGCGGGGCCGCGGTGCAGGCCCGGGTCACCGCCGTGATCTCGGTCGGCGCGGTGCCGGACGAGGGCGAGATCGAGCGCGAGCGGACGCTACGGGCCTACGGCACGAGGAACGCCACTTCGGCCCCGGGATTTGGGCGGAACCAGAGGATCCGCACCACATCGCGCTGATCGCGGCCGAGTTCGGCGACGCCCGCCGCGACGTCGAGCACGTCCTGTGCCCGATCGAGGAGATCGGCCTGATCCGGATCCACAGAATCTGGGCGACGTTCGAGGGCCCGAGGGCGGAGCGCACGCTAGTCGAGGCGTTCGCCCGAGCGGGGGAGCTGCACCGCGAGCACGGCCTGTCGGCGACCCTGGTCTGCCGAGGAGGCGGTCCGGTCGAGGGGTTTCAGGCCCTCAACGCCTAAGCGACGGTGCGCGCGGCCGCCGAGGCCCCGAACCTCGTCGCAGGTCTCGGCCATGCCGGCACGCCGCCCACCGCCCTGAACGCGGTCGCGGCCCGATCGGAACCGCCTCCGACGGCCGCAGCGATGCTGGTGCGCCGGCTCGTCGAGGCCACCGGTGTCCGGGCCGAGCGCGCGCTTGCAGCCTTCGACAGCGCCCTCGTGGAGGATCTGGAGGCTATGTTGGAGATCGAGATGGTGTCCTCGGACCTTGCGGAGATCGATGATGTATCGATGTCAAGCATCAATAGCCTGAGGCAGCCTTGCCAATCAGGCTACGCCGCAGCCCTCATGCGCTTCCGCGCACCCGGCGACGTCATGCGTTCATCCAGAAGATTTCGCCCGCTGCTGCGATCTGTTGCGTCAGGAACTCGGTGACCAGCTTCACCCGGAGTAAGTCGCGCGTTTCAGCATGGGCAACCAGCCAGTAGGAGCGCACGAGGCGCACCTCCGGAAGGATGGCGACGAGGTTCGGGTCGCCGCGCACCATGAAATGCGGGAGCACGCCGAGCCCGACGCCGCCGCGCACCGCTTCCAGTTGGGTGATGACGTTGGAGATCCGCATTCCGGGATGGAGGGCGGAGGAAATCTGGGGGAGGTAGTTGAGCTCACTCGTCCAGAGCAGATCCTCGACGTAGCCGACCCAACGATGAGCCACGAGATCGGCGACCGATCCGATCGCCGCCCGTTCGTCGCGATACGCGCGCGAGGCGTAGATGCCGAGGGCGTAGTCCACGAGTTTGCGCGCGTAGAGGCGCCCGGTCTCGGGACGCGCCATGCTCACCGCCAGATCGGCCTCGCGCTTCGACAGGCTGAAGCTGCGCGGGTTGGCCACCAACTCGATCTCGAGATTCGGCTGAGCCTGAACGAATTCCGATAGGCGTGGGGCGAGAAAGTAAGTCCCGAACCCTTCAGGGGTGCCGAGCCTGACGGTTCCACTCACCCGGTGCGACGCCTCGTCGAGATGTGCGCGCATGGTGATAGCGAGGCTCTCCATTCGCTCCGCGTCGCCGAGGAGCCGCTCGCCGGCTGCGGTAAGCACGAAGCCGGTCGAACGCCGATCGAATAACCGCGTGCCGAGAGCGGCCTCGAGTCCTGAGAGCCGTCTGCTGAGGGTCGAGTGATCGATACCCAGACGCTGCGCGGCCGTCGTCAGCCGCCCGATTCGTGCGACGGTCAGGAAGGCGGGCAGGTCATTCCAGTCGAAGTCCGGCATGGGAATCTCTGCACAGTGCGTTTGTAGATCTTCGCATGGGCTTGCAAAAACACGAAGGATAATTCTGGAGCCGCGCCAAACTGCCGGACGGCGAAGCGGATCCAGAAGCGGCCTCCGGCAGATCAGGGAGGTCTAATCATGTCATTGTTCTCGCAGCTCCAGCGCCGGGCCCATGACGGCCGTCCAGTCCGGGTCGGCCTGATCGGCGCCGGCAAGTTCGGCTCGATGTACCTGTCGCAGGCGCCGCGCACGCCCGGCATCCACCTCGTCGCGGTCGCGGATCTCTCCCCCGAGCGGGCCCGCGGATCGCTGCGGCGGGTCGGCTGGGACGAGGCCCGGTTCACGGCCGGCGGGCTGGAGGACGCTGCCCGAGCCGGGACGACCTTCATCACCGACGACGCGGACGCGATGATCGCGAGCCCGCACGTCGACATCGTGATCGACGCGACCGGCAGCCCCGCGGCCGGCATCCATCACGCGCTCAAGGCCTGCGAGCACCGCAAACACATCGTGATGGTCAACGTCGAGGCAGACGTCCTGGCCGGGCCGCTGCTAGCGCGCCGCGCCGCCGAGGCGGGCATCGTCTACAGCATGGCTTCGGGCGACCAGCCGGCGCTGATCGCCGAGATCGTCGACTGGGCCCGCACGATCGGCCTGGAGGTTATCTGTGCCGGCAAGGGCACGAAGTATCTGCCCGCCTACCACGCTTCGACGCCCGACACGGTCTGGGGCCATTACGGCTTCAGCGAGAGCCAGGTCGCGGGCGGCGACTTCAACGCCCAGATGTTCAACTCCTTCCTCGACGGCACCAAGTCGGCCCTGGAGATGGCGGCGGTCGCCAATGCCTGCGGCCTCACGCCCCCGCGCGACGGCCTCGCCTTCCCGGCCTGCGGCGTCGACGACCTGCCGAGCCTGCTCCGGCCGGTGGCCGACGGCGGCATCCTGGCGGACCGCGGCACAGTCGAGGTGATCTCCTCCCTGGAGCGCGACGGGCGGCCAGTGTTCCGCGATCTGCGCTGGGGCGTCTACGCAGTGTTCGAAGCGCCGAGCCGCTACGTGCAGGACTGCTTCGCGCAGTACGGGCTGAGGACGGACAGCACCGGCCGCTACGCCGCGACCTACAAGCCCTATCACCTGATCGGCCTTGAGCTCGGGATCTCGGTGGCCTCGATCGCCTGCCGCGGCGAGGCGACGGGCGCCACGACCGAGTGGCGCGGCGACGTGGCGGCGACCGCCAAACGCGCGCTGCGGGCCGGAGAGCGGCTCGACGGCGAGGGCGGCTTCACCGTCTACGGCAAGCTGATGCCGGCCTCCGACTCGCTGCGGCAGGACGCGCTGCCGATCGGACTCGCCCACAACATGGTGCTCAAGAACGACGTGCCGGCCGGCCGGGCCGTGCGCTGGAGCGACGTCGAGTACGACGCGGCCGGCGAGGCGATCCGGGTCCGCCGCGAGATGGAGGCCCTGTTCCGTGGCGAACTCGGCCTCGCGGAGCCGGCGCGCAAGGTCGCCTGAGCCCCCGCGACCGACCGGCTCCACGCGCCGCGGGGCCGGCCGGGCATGCCGACGAATCAGAGAGCCCGGGAACTGGGCCGATCGGAGGAAATGATGGATCACACAGCGAGCGTGGATCTAGCCGCCGCGGCTAGCAGGACGGATGTCTATCGCAAGATCACGTGGCGGATCATGCCGTTCATCGTGGTCTGCTACCTGTTCGCCTATCTCGACCGGGTCAATGTTGGCTTCGCCAAGCTGCAGATGATGTCGGATCTCGGCCTCAGCGATGCCGTCTACGGCCTCGGAGCCGGGATCTTCTTTCTCGGCTACTTCATCTTCGAGGTGCCGAGCAACCTCATCATGCATCGCGTCGGTGCGCGGGTCTGGATCGCCCGGATCATGATCACCTGGGCGGTCATCTCGGCGATGACCCTGTTCGTTACGACGCCGCTGCAATTCTACGTCGTCCGCTTCCTGCTCGGCGTGGCCGAAGCCGGATTCTCGCCGGGGATCATGCTCTACCTGACCTACTGGTTTCCCGCCAAGAAGCGCGGCTTCGCCCTCGGCTTTTACTACATTGCCATCCCGCTGGCCGGCGTCATCGGCGGTCCCCTCTCCGGCCTGATCCTCCAGCATTTCGACGGCTCAGAGACGTTGAAGGGCTGGCAGTGGCTGTTCCTGCTGGAAGCCATACCCTCGCTCCTGGCCGGCATCGCGGTGCTGTTCCTGATGGTCGACCGGCCGGAGCAGGCGAAGTGGCTCAGCGCCGAGGAGAAGGCCGAGGTCCGCACCGATCTGATGCGCGAGGACAGTGGCAAGATCGCCCATGCCAGCTCGAAGCAGTTCCTCAAAGACATCAATATCTGGAAGCTGTCGGCCATCTACTTCATGACGATAATCGGCCTGTATGGAATTAGCTTCTGGCTGCCGTCGATCGTCAAGAACTCCGGCATCGCCAATGTCGAGCTGATCGGCTGGATCTCGGCCATCCCCTACCTGATCGCGGTGCCAGCGATCATTCTGACCGGCATCAGCGCGGACCGCACCCGTCGGCGCCGGTTGCACTTCACTGTCGCCTCGGCGGTCGGCGCGTTCGGCCTCGCGCTCAGCGGCTACGTCGGGCATAGCCCATTCGCGGCAGTGATCTGGCTCACCGTGGCCACGGCGGGCATGCTCTCGGCGCTCTCGCTGTTCTGGGGTGTGCCGTGCGCATTCCTGGCAGGCTCCTCGGCCGCGGCCGGCATCGCGATGATCAACTCGATCGGCAACCTCGCCGGCTTCGTCTCGCCCTACATGGTCGGGTGGCTGAATGTTCTGACCGGCAATCCGGCGATCGGACTATATGCAGTCGCGGCCTGCATGATGGTGGGCGCTGGTCTTATCCGCATCATCCCGGCTGCGCTCGGCGATCGCTAGGACGTGCATGATCATTTCAGGTGACGGCGCTCTCTGCGCCGTCCCTACCTGTCCTTCCGCCTCCGAACCAACCCAGCCACCGGAGGCGCTGACGGAGCTTTTCCAAAGGAGCCGTTCGCAACCAGTCAGGCAATTTCAGCGTCCTGCTTCCATGTAGGGCTGCCGATCCCACGGCGGTTCGCAACAACCTGCAGGTTATTACTATATGTTTTGAGAATTAAATAGTCTTTAATAGTTTCTGTTATAGCGTGTACTGCCAGGATTGCGAAATATAGATGCGAATTACTGAAAGTGATAAATATGTCTATTCGAAATATTTTGACAGCTATGGTACTTCTGCTTGGCATTATGGCGGTCGGACTGGCAACTAACTCGCTTATTCGGCGAATTAATAGTAATAATACGGTGCAAACGGTTGCAAATTATGCAGGCGTCGACAGAAACTTATTCCTGGGCTTGAGCCGTCTTCGCCTCGATCGCGGCTACGGTGGTACGGCCCTGAAACTCGAGCCAAGCGCCAATCGCACATTCCGGCAGCTGTCGCTCGCTGCGCGTGCGGGCTCAGATGAAAGCCTGACGGCTGCCGCCAAGGGCTTGGCCGAGTCCCCCATCCCGGAACTGGCATCCATGGGCCGTGAACTCGGAGAGATGTTCGTCAAGTGGACGCACCTGCGGCCCGAGGTCGATAAGGCTTTCGATCTTCCGGTTGCCGCGCGTGATAAAGCACTCGTGACGACATTCGTCGACTCCGGGATCGCCATGACGAAGGTCCTGGAGTCGGCCTCTGCCGCCATGGTGACAGAGATCCTGCGACTCGACCCAAGCACCGGGACCATGCTGAACGCGCGTGAGATGGTTTGGCAGACACGGTTGGCGAGTGGCGAGGCCGGTTTAGTCGTCAACAATGCTTTGGGTGGAGATCGCGTCGCCACCGATGCCGAGCGCAACCTCGTGCGCACGGCGGAAGCCCGCTCTCTTATGGCCTGGGCCATGGTAGGCCGGATTGCGGCGCGACCGCAGGTTGAGGCGTCCGTAAAGAGAGCCTATGCCGCCGCCAACGAGGCTTACTTTACCGGGCCGTTTCATACGCTCCGCACGGGGCTGATCACGACCCTCGCGGACGGTAGTAAGGCCGAACAGAGTCTTGAGAGCGACTGGACGCCGGGGCTCGCCAAGGGACAAGCCTCCATTGTCGCTTCGGCCGTAGCGATCATGGACGCAGTCGTCGCGGAAGCCGAATTTCGTGCTCGCGAAGCACAGGCCTCGGTCCTGCTATACGCTGCGATCGTGGCCGTTGCGGTAATTCTGAGTCTCGTCGTCACCCTGATCGTACACCGCCGCGTCGCGAACGGTATCCTTCAGCTGTCGGATGCCATGCGGGCGATCGCTAGCGGGAGGCTGGAGACGCCGATCCCTGGAATGACGCGTGGGGATGAGATCGGAGTCATGGCTGAGGCGGTGCAGGTGTTCAAGGACAACTCGCTCCGTGCCATCGAGTTGGAAGCGGAGACGGCCGAAGCCCGGCTGGCAGCCGAGGAGCAGCGCAAAACCGGCATGCGCCAGATGGCGGTCACCTTCGAATCTGCGATCGGTGGAATCATCGCGATGGTCGCCTCTTCGGCGCGCGAGTTGCACGCCACCGCCCAGACGATGACATCGATCGCTACCGAGACGGCAAGCCAGTCCATCACCGTGGCGACCGCAGCCGAAGAAGCCGCCACCCACGTCAACACGGTCGCGGCCGCGGCCGAGGAACTCGGCTCGTCCGTGCAGGAGATCGGACGCCAAGTTTCCGGCTCGTCTGATCTGGCCCAGGTGGCAGTCGGCGAAGCGAACCAAACCATGCAGCTGGTGCAGGTCCTGAGCCAGGCCTCGGCCCGCATCGGTGACATGATCGGAATGATCAGCAGCATCGCCAGTCAGACCAACCTGCTGGCGCTCAACGCCACCATCGAGGCGGCGCGCGCCGGCGAGGCGGGCCGTGGCTTCGCGATCGTCGCCGCCGAGGTCAAGGGACTGGCTGCACAGACCACGCGGGCAACCGAGGAGATCGGCAATCAGATCAACCAGATCCAGAGCGCCACTGGTCAGGCCGTCGCAGCCATCGGGTCGATCACGGGGCGCATCCGCGAGATCAACGGTGTGGCCTCATCGATCGCCGCAGCGGTGGAAGAGCAGGGCGCGGCCACCCAAGAGATCGTGCGCAACGTGACTCAGGCCTCCGCGGGCACTGGCGAAGTTACGAGCAACATCAGCGGCGTGGCTCAGGCCTCCGAGGAGACGGGGGCCGCGGCTTCTCAGGTCTTGACGGCGGCCTCGGAGCTGTCGCGGCAGTCCGAGCACCTCGGTGCCGAGGTCGCCCGCTTTCTTGCAACCGTGCGGGCAGCGTGAGGACGCCATGGCTGAGATACTTGTCCTTCCGGTTCGCCTCGGAGGCTTCGACGAAGCTATGCGCTTAGGCGAGAAGCTGGCCGCCGCGCATGAGTGCGGCACGGATCTGGGCCCCCGAGCCCTACACATCCAGGCCGCTGGCGACAGGCTGCTCGAACTGGCTCGCGCCTTGGAACGTGCGATCGTGGAACTGGACCTCTCGCTGATAGAATCCGGTCACCTGGATCCGGACAAGCGTGAAGCTCTACGAGGCCTCGTCATCGAGGCGAAGCGCCTTGCCAACATGGCGCAGCGGTTTCCGGCCACCCTCTGACGGGTACTGCAACTTGCGGCCGGAAACAGAACCGGCCCATTAACTGATGGAGGCCGGCTTGGGCAGGCTGTTGTTGATCTCCGATGATCTAGCCCGAGCCCGGCGCCTCGCCCATTCCCTCGGCCCGGCCCTGTACTGCACCGTCCAAGACCTGTATGACGATGCTGCGCCATCGGAGCAGCCTGACCTGATCGTCGGCGACGTCGGCCAGCTCACCTCCGAAGCAATGATGCGACTGAGGCGAAAGCTGGAGCCACTGCGTGCTGCCGGCGCCCCGTTCCTATTCCTGACTCACGGCAACGTCGTCCGTGCCGAAGCTCAGGCCCGGCTTCTCGACCCAACCGACATCGTCCCGGCGCTGTCTGACCTTGAGCGGCTGCTGGCTCGGATCGATCGGCTCCAGAAAGTCGGTGGCTCTGCTGCTGCGGCCCATATGGCGGACGAGGCTCGGCAGTTCTTCGAACGCACCTTCTTCTCCGAACAGATCGTGACACCCGAGTTGGCGAGCACCGGCAGCTGCCTGATCGCCCGGGCTGTGCAGCACTGTGGCATCCGCGACTGGATCCGGGCCGTGCAACGCTTCGATGAGGCCACGCACCGGCACTGCCTAATCGTCACAGGGTTGGCAGCCGCGTTCGCGACCAAACTCGGCTTCACCGATCTTGACAGCTACCGCCTGACTAAGGCGGCGCTGCTGCACGACGTCGGCAAGACCCGGATCTCGGCCGCCATCTTGAACAAGCCCGGTCGGCTCACCGACGAAGAGATGGCGGTGATGCGAACGCATGCGGCGCTCGGCTACGACATGCTGGTGGATGGCGGCTTCTCACCGGAAATGCTTCAGGTCGTGCGATCACATCACGAGATGCTCGACGGCTCCGGCTACCCCGACGGGTTACGCGCACCCCAGATCCCCGACCTCGTGCGGCTGGTGACGATCTGCGACGTCTATGGTGCGCTGATCGAGCGGAGGCCCTACCGGGACCCGATGCCGGGCCGGGACGCCTACGGGATCGTGCAGTCTATGACCGGCCGGCTCGATGCCGATCTGGTCGCAGCGTTCGGCCCGATGATTACCGCGTTCGGTTTGGCTCAACTACCCAACGTCTAAACGAAAGGACTCCGTGCGAACCATATTGGTCATCCTGAACATCGCCTCCATATTCTCGGAAGCAGTCACAAGTGAGTTGCCATTCGAATTTGGTTCGGGGAGAGAACAGGCTTTAGCCATCCAATGCACTCGACAATTTGGCTATCGGACGCCGACGCCTCACCTTGGATTGCATGATCTTGCACCCTGCATTTCATAAATTATGCTCAATAAGTAAAAATAAGTACTCAGCTATAGAATCCGGGCCATAACAGGAGCTGTGACAATGTGGCCTGACTGGCTGGCTTTGGACCGGGCTGATTGAGAGGATCAGTCAGGATCGAAGGAGTCGGCCATGCGGCGAGGTCGGAAGAGGAGCGCGGAGCAGGTGGTGCTGAAGCTGCGCCAGATCGAGGTGCGAACAGACCAGGGCTAGGGCTTGGCGCTGGCGTGCAAGGAGGCGGAGATCTCCGAGCAGAGCTATTACCGCTGGCGCAAGGAGTACGGCGGTCTCCAGGTCGACCAGGCCAGGAAGACGAAGGACCTGGAGCGCGAGAACGCGCGGTAGCGTCGGTGCACGCAACGATAATTAACTTGTACCCACCAGTACACGCGGTTCAATTCTCGAGCGCGGTGCTGGGGGCACGAGCGCGGGGGAAAGTAACTGTAGAAGGTATCGCGGGTGACGCCAAAGCGCTTGGCGATCTCGGCGACGCTGATCGTGCCGGCAGCCAACATGGCCCGGGCCGCTTCGAGATCGGCCTCCTTAAGCTTTTTCGGGCGGCTACCCTTGCGGCCGCGGGCGAGCGCGGCCTTCAGGCCATCCATGGTGCACTCGCGGTTGATATCGAGGAAGTGCTCAGCCATGGCACCGTGCACCTGTAGCGCGAAGCGGCCGTGAGCGGTACCGTCAACCGTCTCCATAACAGCTCGCGTGCAGCGAAGAGCGACCCGACGGCCTCGCCAGAGTACGGGACCACGGTGCCCAGTTCTTCATCGTGGACCCGACAAGCGCCTGCTCAATCAGCAATCAACGGGTCATTTCGGATGTCCGACTGCTCTCGCATGTCCGAACCGACGAACATAGCTGTCGCGATGGCTTGCTTCGCCACGGAGCAGGTCACCGGAGGCTCGGGATCACCGCCCAGGAACTTTCACGCCCCGGTTCTCACCCGCCCTAGTAACAGCATTGAAGTTCCACCCCCCGACCAACGCCCGACCTCGCGCAGGATGCGACGGTGCTCGGGTGTTCCACGGGTGGATTGGTGCCACGTCTCGACGCGAGACGCGATCTCGGCACCGAGCGCCCGCTTCAAGCAGGCGCGCCGGACCCGTATCGTCGCCTCAGGGCTCGCGAGGGCCAGGGTGTAGTAGCAGGCCAGCGACCTGTCGCTCGCCGGCACATCAGCCAACGGGCTCCAACCGGTAGCCCCTGTCGTCCCCGCTACGATGACTTGAGGCGGTTCGATCGGAGGCGATCGGGCTGCCTTCATCTCGGAGGCAACGCGCGAGGTCGCGTCGCTCTCGTGTCGCTCGTGCGCGTCAGTCGACGGATCGGCCCAAGGTTGAACCGTCCGGCCGTCTGCCACGACGTGATCGATGGGCGCCCAGATCTCCTGAGATCCGACATGCCGTGATGGTTCGGCGGCAGCCGTTTGAGCAGACGCGACCTCGGTCGGCGACGCAGGGAGCTTGGATTGCACCGCATCGGCGTGGCGCGCGTCGGCCACGATGGCGGTCGGCTGGGCGTCGTGCCGCGCTTCTTGGAGCGGTGAGCTTGCAACCTGCATGGTGGCCGGCGCGACGCGTGCGGGTGTAGCACCGGTCGCAGGGGAGGGCGGTGCCGGGACGAAGGCCGAAGCGGGGACCGGTGCTACGATCGCCGTCGCTTCCGGCACGGGCTGGGCGACGATCCCGTCGACGCGTTCGACCCCGACCATTGTGGACTTGCTCCGCAAAAGTGGCTCTTCGTCATCTCGTGTGGGTCAAGGAGCCAGGAGCACGCGACGGCGTAGGAGGTCGAAGCCGGCCCGGCCGTACATCAGTCGCTTGATCAGGTTCAGTTTCGTAATCTGGCCCTCGGACGGGGCGTTGCTTCACGGCTCGTCAACGCCGCCCTTACCGCGGCCGCATCAACGACGAGCCCGGTGGCGAACGTCTGCGCGGCTCGGATGCCGCTCGCCTTCGCCTCGACGATCCAAGCCTCGAACGCCGCCAGACGTCGGATACCATGTGCGGACGATCCGTTCCCCTGAATCGCGCCGGGTTTTCCGGAGGCTGTTTGGTCTGGCTCAGGCGGCCAAGGCTTGGACCTCGGCCTGGGCATAATAGCGTGCCTCCGCCTCGGCGGGAGGGATGTGGCCGATCGGTTCGAGCAGCCGACGGTGGTTGAACCAGTCCACCCATTCCAGCGTGGCGTACTCGACCGCCTCAAAGGACCGCCACGGCCCACGTCGATGGATGACCTCCGCTTTGAACAGGCCGATCACCGTCTCGGCGAGAGCGTTATCGCACGAGTCGTCAACACTGCCGACGGAGGGTTCGACGCCCACCTCGGCCAAGCGGTCGGTGTAGCGGATGCTCACATCTTGCGATCCGCGATCCGAGTGACAGACGAGGCCGCTGCCGGCGAAGGGGCGGCGCTCGTGCAGGGCCTGCTCCAAGGCATCGAGCACGAAGTCGGCCCGGGCCGAGCGCGACACACGCCAGCCCACGATCCGGCGGGCGAAGACGTCGATCACGAAGGCCGCATAGACGAAGCCGCTCCAGGTGGCGATGTAGGTAAAATCCGCCACCCATAGCCGGTTCGGGCATTCGGCCCTGAACTGCCGATTGACCCGGTCGAGCGGGCAGGCCGCCGCCGGATCGGGAACGGTGGTGCGAACCCTCCGCCCCCGGACGACGCCAGCCAAGCCCATCGTTCGCATCAGCCGGACCACCGTGCAGCGCGCCACAATGATCCCTTCGCGGGCGAGCTGCCGCCAGACCTTGCGCACGCCGTAGACCCGGAAGTTCGCCTCGTACACGCGCCGGATCTCGACCATGAGTGCCGCGTCCCGCTTGGCTCGAGCCGACAGCCTCCCGGAATCGGCTCGTCGCGCGGCATGGGCGTGGTACGTCGACGGGGCGATCGGCAGAACCTTGCAGATCGGCTCGACCCCGTAGAGCGCACGATGATCGTCGATGAAGGCGATCATGACCGGAACCGGCGGTCGAGCTCCGCCTGGGCAAAATACGCGCTCGCCTTCCTGAGGATCTCGTTGGCCTGCCGGAGCTCGCGGTTCTCCCGCTCCAGCGCCTTGATCCGCTCGCGCTCGTCCGTCGTCGGTCCGGCCCGCACGCCCCGGTCGCGCTCGGCCTGACGGACCCACTTGCGCAGCGTCTCGCCAGAGCAACCGATTTTGGCCGCGATCGACTGGATCGCGGCCCATTGCGAACCGTGCTCGCTCTCATGCTCCCGGGCCAGCCGGACTGCCCGCTCGCGAACCTCAGGGGAAAAGGGTGGGATATGCTTCGTCATGGCTCCAGTCTCTCAAGAATTGGAGCCTCCGAACATCCCGGGGCGGTTCACGCTAACCAAGCCTCGAAGGTCGCCGAGTTGCGGTCGGGCAGAAGATCGATGGCACGATGATGGTAGAGGTCGACGACGAGCGTGCCCCAGGCGCGCCCGCGACGCCAGGCCCAGTCGTCGACACCGATTGCCCGCGCTCTTGAAACGCACGGCAGGGGCGCAGCGTGCATGAGGCGCAACAGCGTCGAGGCGCTCGCCGGCATGGAGAGATTTGCCAGCAGGCGCGCACCGGCTCGAGCGTTGATGGCCAAGCCGACGCGCTGCTGGGCCTTGGCGAGGCGTCGGGTTCGTCGGGCGTGCGGAGCCAGGAGAGAAGAGGCAGGAAGGCAGAATGTCTGTTGGGGACAGGAAGGGTTGAGGCAGCGCAGACGCCGGACGGTGAGGTCGAGCCGAACGGCTCGTCCAAGGGAGGGTGATCGGCGGGGTGCCGCCGATAGGAGCCGTTGTGAGAAGGTGCGTGCAGCCTGGGAGGCCTGACCCGTGCTTACGATTGACCGCGTGTCTTGGCGTTGATCTGTCGGCCCTCCAGGCTGCACCCGGGGCGTCACGAGACGTGACCTGATAGGAGCTTGAGGGAGTGCCGTCCCGTCACAGTCCTGTCCGCTCGCAGATCGCCTTCGGGTTCTACCGACCTGGAGCACCTGTATGCACGCTATCACACCGGACGCCGTCGTCATCGGCGTCGACACGCACAAGGATGTCCACGTCGCCGTCGCGATCAACGGAATGGGCGCACGGCTTGCCACCGCATCATTCTCGGTGACCAGCGCGGGGTATCGCAAGCTGGCAGCTTGGGCCGCCGAACTCGGTATCGTGCATGCCTTCGGCATCGAGGGAACCGGCTCCTACGGTGCCGAGCTCACGCGGGCCCTGATTGCCATGGGCTTGCGCGTCATCGAAGTTGGTCGGGTCAACCGGCAGCTCCGCCGCCGCCATGGCAAGACCGATACCGTCGATGCCGAGTCGGCGGCACGGGCCGTTCTGGCCGGTGAGGCTACCGACGAGCCCAAGCTCGGCGATGGGTCCGTCGAGATGATCCGTTACCTCAAGATTGCCCGCGATACCGCGCTGAAGGCGCGAACCCAGGCGATGGTCACGCTCAAAACGCTGCTGGTCAATGCACCGCAGGAGCTCCGCAAGCGGTTCATCGGCATCACCGGCAAGATGACGCTCATCCGCGCGATCGCCGCGTTGCGGCCGGGAGCGCCGGTGTCCACTACCGCGTCCGCCAAGGTGGCGCTTCGCGCACTGGCCAATCGGTGGCTAGTGCTGGATGCCGAGATCAAGGAGCACGACGCCGTCCTCGAGCAGCTGGTGCGTGCCCAGGCCCCAGCGCTGATGGAAGCGCCTGGCGTGTCGACCGGCACCATCGCCGAGATGCTAGTCGTTCTGGGCGACAATCCCCAGCGGATCCGGTCGTAAGCCGCATTCGCAAAACTCTGCGGCGTGTGCCCGGTGCCGGCATCGAGCGGAAAGACCAGCCGCCATCGTCTGAACCGCGGTGGTAATCGCCGGGCGAACGCCGCCTTGTACCGCGTCGCTGTGGTCCGGATGCGGTATCATCGGCCACCCCGGGAATACATCCAGCGCCGAACCAACGAAGGCAAGTCGCCTCGCGAGATCCGTCGATGCTTGAAGCGCTACTTCGCCCGAGAAATCTACCGGCATCTTTGTACCGGGGAAGCTCCGGTGCGCGACGCAGAAACTGCTTGACCGCTATAGGAGCATCAACGCAATGTGCGAGAGCTTCTTCGCTACGCTGGAGTGCGAGTTGCTTGACTGCCGGCGCTTCGCCTCTCAGGCACAGGCCCGCATGGCCATGTTCACCTTCATCGAGGGTTTCTACAATCCCGTGCGCCTGCACTCCGCGCTCGGTTATCGCTCACCCATCCGCTACGAACAGGAGGTGATCGCCAACCCTTGATCCGCAAGCGTTCCACCGCTCCACCAAAACGGGTCACCCCCAACTCCACGTCGTACCCTACCGATGATCAGCCTGCCCTCCTTTCCGACCTTCTACGCCGCGGCGTTTGCCCTCCCTGTTCCGCCAGGGTCGGGCATGCTGTTCATCACGGACGCGGCGTCGGATGGGGATTTCGAGTGGCTTTTAGACCGCTGCAGGAGCGACGCTGCTGGCTGCCGTGGTGCAGCATCCACCTCAGGCACTGGGCGTTGCCCCACCTCGAGCAGATCATCGTCTGAGACGACATTTCAAGGGCCGACGCGGCAATCACCAAAAATGTACCCTGAAACCTCGTTTAATGTATAATAGTTAAAAAATTTCACGGACAAGTGCGATTGCGCCATTTGTCTATTCTGTAGTTTGAGCTCAGAACGCGGGTTTCATGCAGACTATCTTTTCGACAGAGCTGTTTCGTCCGAAAGACCGGTTCCGGAGCTGGCGCGATGTCTGCGAAGATCGCCTTGTTCCGATGAATCAGAGCTGTCTAAACAAAGAACCGTTTGACGCAACGATCCAAGGTGCAAATATCGGGGGCTTGGATTTTACAAAGTTCGCGTTGCGCAACCTCAGAGCTTCGACGACGGCGCAGACGCTCCGCCACGAAAATCATAAAACTGACTACCTTTTTATGAGCATGGTTCTGACCGGTACCGTGCGTGCCGATCAGAACGATCAATCGAGCACGGACAAGGCTGGCGATTTCGCGATCCGCGACACGAATACACCCTGGACAATCGAGCATAACGGCTACAGCGAAGTGCTGGCCATCGCGATCCCACGGCAGCAGCTGGAGTGCACGCTGGGCTCGGCCCGGATCTTTGCCGGCTTGACGATCGACGGCCGATTGCCGGCGGCAACCTTGACGAGTTCGTTCCTATGCAACCTGATGCGTGAGAGAGACCGGCTACCGCCGCCCATGGCCGAGCGCATGGCCGGGATAGCGATTGATCTTGTCGTCGCCAGCCTCGCGGAGCGCCTCGCCCAGGAGGTTCCTCGATCCGTGTCCGGAACGATATTGGTTCAGCGCGCCAAGGCCTATATCCAAGCCAACCTGGGAGACGCGAGCCTCGATCCACCGCAGATCGCAACAGCTGTCGGCGTTTCGCTGCGGCGGCTTCAGGAGCTGTTTCACGAGCGCGGGCATCATATTTCCGAATACGTCTGGAGTCGCCGGCTTGAGGCCGCAGCTCAGCTTTTAGCTGATCCAGGGTGCACCCACTTGCAGATTGGCATCGTAGCCTATGGAACCGGCTTCGCCACGCAAGCCCACTTTTCACGCCGCTTCAAGGATCGATACGGTCTAAGTCCACGCGATTACCGCCACCGCGCGCTATTATACTCCGCCGCGATCTGACATACCAGTATAGGCTACTATCCCGAGTGCAGCCGGTATCGCATCGACCGCGGGCTCGCATTCAGGCGAACGGTGACCCATGGCGCGGCCAGATAGCGTTCCATCCGCGGTCTGCGGTGTGCCGGTGCCCATCCGGCTATCAAACGACGGTCTGAAGTGGGGCTTGTCGCCATATTGAAATGGCCGCTCAGCCAGCCCGCATCCAAGGGCAGACTGACCGTCATTTACCCGAAGAATCCGTCCCGCTACCGACCCGAGACAGGCGTCTCGATGATCGCCAGTGCTTCCCGAACGCGGTCATATGACGTCTGCTGTTGAACATCAGCCCAAACTGGCAAAAATATCACGGTTGTGTTTGTATGCGCAATCACGCAATATTAGGAACGATCCCAATGCATCGAAGATATTTGACTGAATATCGGTACGTAGAATTGATTTGAACGAAAGTATTATTTAGTCGGATTGCTGGACGTAATAAAAAAGTTCAGACTGCGCTGTTGATTGCTATCTAGGCAGTTGCCCCATTTTCGGGTACTACAATGCACCTCCTACGCAACGCAAAGCTGATTGTTAGAATCGCGTTACCCCTCCTTTTGACGATCGCCATCAGTGCGGGTTTGATCGTCCATGCCCGATCCGTGATGCGAGGGTTGTCGGATCAGACGACTGCGATTGTCGATCGTCAGGCGAGCCGCCTGGACGCCTTGCTGCACATGCGCGGCGGTATCACTGAAGCAGCGATCATGGACCGCAACATGTTGCTGGAAACCGATCAACAGAAGAAGACACGCTTCCGGACGCTCCAGCAGAACGCAATGACCGAAGCCCGTGAGGCTGCCGATCGGCTCGTGGCATTGGCCGACTCGCCGGAGCGACGCTCCGGCAACGCGGCCACACGTCAGGCTATCGATGGTTTTTTCGCGATCCTTGATCGAGTGTATGACCTTGGCATGCGCCAGCAGGGTGATGAGGCGTTCCGCATTGCCCGCGATGAAGGCATTCCGGCGCGGTTCAGGATCAACGAGTGGATGCAGGGTCGCGCAACGCTGCTTGCTGAGGAGCTTGCTGCCGCGAAACTGAAGGCCGCCCAAGCAGCCGAAGGTGGAACCTACATGCTGATCGTTTTCGCGGCCGTCGGCCTGCTGAGCTCGCTGGCGCTGGCCGGTCTGATCATCGTGTTCGCTGTGACGCGACCGCTCCAGAGCTTGGTCGATGCCTTGCAGCGCATGGCGCGTGGCGAAATCGATGCGGAGATCAAGGAAGCCGCCCGTGGCGACGAGATCGGCACGGTCGGCAAGGCGGTCGAGGGCATCAAGACCATAGTCGCCCGCAAGGCCGCCGAGGAGGCCGAGGTCCGGCGCCGCGCTGACGCGGCCGCCGCCGCCGAGCGCAAGCGCACCATGGTCGAGCTCGCCGACGGCTTCGAGCGCGCCGTCGGCGGCATCGTCGGCCTGGTCTCGTCCTCGGCCACCGAGCTCCAGGCCACCGCCCAGCAGATGACCGCCACCGCCCAGGAGACCGCATCCCAGTCGACCACCGTGGCCGCCGCCGCCGAGGAGGCGTCGACCAACGTCAACACGGTCGCGGCCGCCGCCGAGGAACTCGGCTCCTCCGTGCAGGAGATCGGCCGGCAGGTGACCGGCTCGGCCCACCTCGCCCAGGCCGCCGTGGGCGAGGCCGACCAGACCGCCCACCTCGTCCAGGCGCTCAGCCAGAACGCCGCGCGGATCGGCGACATGGTCGGGATGATCTCCGGCATCGCCGGCCAGACCAACCTGCTGGCGCTCAACGCCACGATCGAGGCGGCCCGCGCCGGCGCGGCCGGGCGGGGCGGGGCTTCGCGGTGGTGGCTTCCGAGGTGGAGGCGCTGGCCGAGCAGACTGCCAAGGCGACCGAGGAGATCGCCCGTCAGATCGGCGAGGTTCAGGGGGGGACCGCGCAGGCAGTGACGGCGATCGGCGGGATCACGGGGCGGATCCGGGAGATCGACACCGTGGCGACGTCGATCGCGGCGGCGGTGGAGCAGCAGGGCGCGGCCACCCAGGAGATCGTGCGCGACGTCGCGCAGGCGTCGGCGGGCACCAACGCGGTGACGGGCAACATCGCCGGCGTCGCGCAGGCTTCGGAGGAGACGGGGGCTGCGGCCTCGCAGGTCCTGTCGGCGGCCTCGGAGCTGTCGCGGCAATCCGAGCATCTCGGCGCCGAGGTCGCCCGCTTCCTCGCAACCGTCCGCGCGGCCTGATCGTTGTGCGTTTCCTTCAGCGCTGACGATAGCTGCTGACCGCTATCTGGATGTCCGCTTCCCGCCCGCATGGGATCGGAAGCGGACCGGCCGAGGCTGTCCCAGGAGAGGTGCGCCAGCATCTTGCGACCACGACGACACCCACCCGGTCTGCCGTCGAGACGCGTGGTTTTGAGCTTGAGGGGTCGCAGCTACCGGCGGCGGAACTGCAAGATGTCCGGGGGGTAGCTGTCGGCGATGACTTTCTGGTAGCGCCGCTCACCACCGTTCCTGCGGAATGCCTTGATCTTGGCATTGATCGAGGCGACAGTCGCGCGTGCGCTGAGATCGGATTTCGCGGTCTCCTCGGCTGTCAAGCTCTCGGCTTAGAGCGGCATCCGATCAGGTTGCCTCGTATCCTGCAGTGGCGAGGTAGGCTCGACATTCAGCTGGCGCGAAGCGGGTTAAGCTGCGCCGTATGGCTTCCCAGAGATCTGGGATGGTTCGCGCCGCCGCACTGCGCAGCAGCGCCTTCAGCTTCGCGAAGGCCATCTGAGGGGTCCCCAACCGACTTGTCGATTGGGGTATCCCCTGATCGGGTTGAAGTCGGGCGAGTAGGCCGGGAAGTAGAGCAGCCGGGCTCCCACGGCTTCGACCCGCTCGCGGACGCCGCTGACTTTGTGGGCCGGCAGGTTGTCTATGACGACCGTGTCGCCGGGCTGGAGCGTTGGAGCGAGCACGTCGACCACGTAGGTGCGGAAGGCCTGCCCGTTCATGGCACCGTCCAGCAGCCAGGGTGCGGTGATACCGCTGGTGCGCAGACCCGCCGTGACGGTGGTGGTTTTCCAGTGGCCCTGTGGCACGCTCATCCGGCAGCGTTCGCCCCGTGGAGCGCGCCCGTAGCGCCGGGCCATGGTGGTGTTAGCTGCGGTCTCGTCGAGGAACACGAGGCGATCCGGGTCGAGGTCGAATTGGCCCTCGAACCACGCCTCGCGCGCAGCTCTCACGTCCTCCCGGTCCTGCTCGGCGGCGTGGCCGCTTTTTTTCTAGGACGGCAAAGCTGGCTGTCTGGTAGGGTTATGGTCTGAGGGGGCGCTAGAGGCAGGCGCGCCATGTCCCGCACCCAGGTTCGCGTTCCTGATCGTGAGCGGACGCTGAGGCCGATCCGCCGGCTCTGCCCGGCCTGCGGCACCGGCATGCGCATCCGCTACGAGAACCGCCGCACGCTGGTCACGCTGACCGGCACGCAACGGCTGCGGCTGAAGATTCGCCGCTGCGAGGCCGAGGGCTGTGCCCGCTTCCACCGGCCCTACCGCCCGGAGGCCGAGGGTGCGCTCGCCCTGCCGCAGCACGAGTTTGGCCTGGACGTCATGGCGCTGGTCGGCACCCTGCGCCACCGTGAGCACCGCTCCGTCCCGGAGATCCACGCAATCCTGCGCGGGCGCGGCGTTCCCATCGCCGAACGCAGCGTGACCAACCTGCTTGACCGCTACGACGAGGTGCTGGCTGCCCAACTGGCCGTTCCCACTGACCTGCGTCGGCAACTGGCCGAGCAGGACCGGATCATCCTGGCGCTCGACGGCCTGCAGCCGGATGTTGGGCACGAGGTGCTGTGGGTGCTGCGCGATTGCCTCTCGGGCACGGTGCTGCTGGCGCGCAGCCTGCTGTCGAGCACGGCCGCGGATCTGGCCGTCCTGCTGCAGGAGGTGATCGAAGCGGTCGACCTGCCGGTGGCGGGCGTGATCAGCGACGGCCAGCATTCGATCCGCAAGGCGGTGGCGATGGTCTTGCCGGACGTGCCGCATCAGCTCTGCCATTTCCACTTCCTGCGCGAGGCCGCGCTGCCGATCTTCGAGGCCGGACGGCCACACCGCCGCCCTGGTGATGGAGGGCCCGCCTGGGCGGTACGAGGCTGTACTGAGCGCGCCCGGCGGCGACGTGGCCGACGAAGCCGCCGCCGTTCGGCGGGTCGGTCGAGGCTTGGTGCGACGCTACGGCTGCACGGTATCTCGGGTGGGGTTGCGCGTGGTCCGCGCGCCCGAATCGGGATCGGTCGAGCCGAAGCCGGGCGTGGCGGCGCGGTTCGTCGCCCGGACGGGCGAGGCCTGCGCGCGGCTCGCGACGCTGATCGCGCGCGCTGCGCAACGACTGCGCGCCCTACGCGCGCTCCTGGCGCGTCCGATACTGAGACCGAGGCCCCGATCGAGGCGCCGCGCTGGGCTCGATCCGCCGACGCGCGAGGCGGCGGCGATCTATCACGCCCACCGCCGGGACATCCTCGCGGGCTGGGACGGGGGCCACCCGGACAGCTCGCGCATCGACGCGCAGGTCGCGTGGCAGTTGCGTGCCGCCGGGCACGCCGAGCCAGCGGTGGCGGCGCTGGTCGTGGCTTGCGCGGCCGAGCTCGAGCCGTATCGCCGCTGCGACTGGGCGGCGTACGGACGGCGGGCGGCGGCGCGAGCGTTCGCTTCGGATGGGGCGGCTTGGACTTGCTACGGTTTAATGGCTCTTCGTCATTTCGTGTGGGTCAAGGAGCCAGGAGCACGCGACGGCGTAGGAGGTCGAAGCCGGCCCGGCCGTACATCAGTCGCTTGATCAGCTTCAGTTTCGTAATCTGGCCCTCGGACTGAGCGTTGCTTCACGGCATCGTCACCACCGCCCTTAGCTTGTCGAGCGATCCCGTGCGACGATCTCCAGGTCGGTGTGCGACGCTAGCCAAGCCTCGAAGGTCGCCGAGTTGCGGTCGGGCAGAAGATCGATGGCACGATGATGGTCGAGGTGCTCGCCGGCATGGAGAGATTTGCCAGCAGGCGCGCACCGGCTCGAGCGTTGATGGCCAAGCCGACGCGCTGCTGGGCCTTGGCGAGGCGTCGGGTTCGTCGGGCGTGCGGAGCCAGGAGAGAAGAGGCAGGAAGGCAGAATGTCTGTTGGGGACAGGAAGGGTTGAGGCAGCGCAGACTCCGGACGGTGAGGTCGAGCCGAACGGCTCGTCCAAGGGAGTGTAGATCGGCGGGGTGCCGCTGATAGGAGCCGTGACGGGCAGTGCTCAGCGTGCCGCAAACGGGACAACGTCCTACGCAGCGGCAGCCGCGAACGTGCATGACAACGCCTGCCTCAGGCCCATCTTGTTGGAGAGTACCCGGCAGCCAGGAACCTCGTGCAGCCGCGCCATCGCCAAGCTCCGTCCTTCTCACACGAGCGGAGAACGCACGGGGAAGCCAAACGAAATGACGAAGAGCCACTTTTGCGGAGCAAGTCCATTCTTCCGCTTGCGTGATATGTTGGCGAGTCGATCGAGTGGGCGGAACGGATCAGGCGTCGGACGGGTAGGCTTCCGCAATCGAACTCAACCGGGAGAGCGCCTTGGCCAACTGGTAGAGGCGGTCGCGGAAGGCCTCGGCCTCCGGCGTCGTGTCGAGGCGGGAGGGTATCTGTTCGATCTCCCGATCCAGGTCCTGGCTCAGTTGTCGCAGGGATAGCCCGAGTGCCCGAATCTGGGGCCAGCGCGGACCGAGATCCACGTTGGCGATAAGCGCTTGTTCCAGGGCTTTGACGAGGCGCTCCGCGCCCTCTCGGCTGAACCGGGGTGAGAGCAGGTTAATTTCGGCCACAGCGACGTCAGGCTGCGCGGACGGTGGCGAGGAACCGCACGACCTCGGCCGATAGATGCTCGGACTGACGCGACAGCTCGGAGGCTGCACCTAGAACCTGACTCGCCGCCGCCCCGGTCTCCTCGGCGGCACCCGCCACACCCGCGATGTTGCTGGTGACCTCGCCCGTACCCATCGCGGCCTGAGAGACGTTGCGCACGATTTCCTGTGTGGCCGCACCCTGTTGCTCGACGGACGCCGCGATCGAGGTGGCGACGCCGCTGATCTCGCGGATCCGCTCGGTGATCCCCGCGATCGAGGCGACTGCCTGACCCGTTGAGCTCTGGATTTGGCTGATTTGACCCGAGATCTCGTTCGTGGCTTTGGCGGTCTGCTCGGCCAGCGCCTTCACCTCAGAGGCGACCACCGCGAATCCCTTGCCCGCGGCCCCGGCCCGCGCCGCCTCAATAGTGGCGTTGAGCGCGAGCAGGTTGGTCTGGCCGGCGATGGTCGAGATCAGGCCGACGACGTCGCCGATGCGCGAGACAGCCGCGCTCAGTTCCTGCACCAATGCTCCGGTTTGGTCCGCCTCACGCACGGCACGGTGCGCCAGTTCGGCAGAACCCTGCACCTGCCGGCCGATCTCCTGCACGGATGAACCCAGCTCCTCGGCGGCCGCGGCAACCGTGCTGACGTTGCTGGCGGCTTCCTCAGCGGCAGCTGCCACGGTGGTGGATTGACTGGCGGTCTCGGTCGCCGTCGAGGTCATCTGCTGCGCGGTGGCCTGCAGTTCGGTCGCCGATGACGACACCATGCCGATGATGCCGCTGACCGCGGCCTCGAAGCCATCGGCCATCTGGCGCATGCCGGCTTTGCGCTGCTCCTCGGCCGCGAGCCGCGCCTGGGCGGTCTCCGCTTCGAGCTGACGCGTACGGATTAGATTGTCCTTGAACACCTGCACGGCGGCCGCCATCGCGCCGATCTCATCGTGGCGCTGCCGGTAAGGCACCTCTGCTGCAGTATCGCCTCCGGCAAGCACACTCATCGCCTGCGTCATGGTCTGGATCGGGCGGGAGACGCGTAGCAGGCCGAACGCAGCAGCAGCACACGCGGCCATCAACGCCAATGTCACGGCGATGTAGGCGGCCAGCGAGGCGGCATCGGCATCGGACATGGCCTTGTCGGCGTCGCGACGGGCCCCCTGCTCGTTCAGCGCGACGTCGCGCGACAGGTCGGCGCGGGCTTCGTCATAGAGGTTCGCCGTCTCGGGCGCAGTCAGAAGCTTGAGAGCCGCTGGCTGCTGCCCGGCCTCCATCAGGCGACGCATCTCGGCGTCGGCCTGCTCGAACCGCTTCCAGCCAGAGGCAAACGCATCGTAGAGCGCACGCTCTTCTTTCGAGGCGATCAGGGGTTCGTAGGCCTTGCGGACCTGAGCAAGCTTCTCGTGGGTCGCGGCAAGCTTGGCTTCGTTCTCGGCAAGGCGAGCGGGCGTATCGGACAAGCTGAGCAGGCGCAGCTGCTTGACGCGCACCTCGGAAGCAGCATCGCGCATCTGCCCGACCGCGACGACAGATGGAAGCCAGTTCGCCGCGACCTCCGTGACGGAATGGCGGATCCCCGCGAGCTTGATGATGGATAGCGCGCCCTGTCCAGCCGCGATGAGCGCCAGACACCCGAAGGCAGCCGAGAGGACGGCTTTGAGAGACAGTTGAAGGCGCATAGGACAAAGCGGGCGCAGGAGAACCCGCGAGTCCACTGCGCTGGCGACTTGCGGAAGCTGATCAGATCCTATTAGTCAGCGATCAGCTTTGGAAAGGATGCGATACGGCTATTTATAAAATCTTAATCATCAACTCCAAAACATAAGTTGCAATCCGGAATTTGAATATGACATCTTTTTTGGCATTCGAGGCAATTATCACAGAAATTTTACCAGGATTTTTACTGCGTTTAACCGAAGCCGAGCCGGCACGACCTCGGTTAGGTTGAAATAATTGCGCTGCCACAATGGGCTACTCTCCTGGTATTCAGTTTTACGACGTTGCAGCATCGATGATGTCAAATGGGCGCAATCGTGATAGTAGATGTCAAAGATGACAGGATTACTCCGACCGACCGAGTGCATTGGAATTTAAGCGGCGAATGATGCTATATTATACTGCTACAAAAAACTAGAATTACGTTTCGTATGAAGCTCCCGTATTGATTTGCAAGGATAATCTTAGGATTTAGCATTTGAAAGCTGATCATTCAATGTGCTAAAATTATAAATTGGCGATTGTCGTAAGGAAGTTATACAGTGTACAAGTTTTGTTAGCCCTCGCATGCCAGTTCCGCGTCAGACTGGAGCCATGATTGATCAGGACAATGCCGACGGGAACTCTGAGGTGATAGCGTCCGACGGTTTCGAGTCCAGGAAGTTGACCCAGAAGCTTGCACGCTGTGAGGTCTCTGCCCCCGAACATCAATGTGGCCACGTGAACGAGCCAAATAATCCGGCATTGAGAGAATAATACGGATCATCTCATAATATAGACTTTAGCCATTCATGCGGTGTGGCTCAAGTTACCCCCGAAATGACCTGACAGGGGCTCACGCTTGTGGAAGTGTGTGCCTACGACCGACCGTATGATAAGTTCTAACGACCTGTCCCGCTCCGAACGCGTCGAGGTGATCACCTCCGTTCGGCGCCGGCGGCACTAAACGACGCAGGAGAAGGTGCGCCTCGTCGAAGAGACCTATCTGCGTAAGCGCTCGTTGGCAGGCGCCTTGCGGGATAAGATCCTGGACTTGGATACAGTGCTGTCGCGAAGGCCTGTCTCCGCCCTATGTCTGGACCGACGATCTCGCCTCATATCGTCGTAGCCGGCACGCGTCGCTCGTGGACGCTTGAGGAAAAGCGAGCGATCTTCGATAGGGCGGAGAGCACCACCGTGTCGATCTCGTCTGTGGCACGCCGCCATGGCCTGACGCCATCGCTGCTCTTTCGCTCGCGACGCGAGGCCTGGGATGAGGAGCGGGCGGCGGCCCTGCCGGTTCCGCCTCCCTTCGTTCCGCTCGCACTGCCGGCGCCGGTGGGGCTACCGACCCGTGACCAGGGTGCGCCGGGTGCCGCCATCGAGGTGGAACTGGCCGACGGCCATCGGCTGCGTGCCGAGGCCGGTGCCGATCCAGCCCTCGTGCGAGTTCTTCTCGCGGCGCTGCTGGATGTCAAAGGGCGCCGAAGTCTGGTTCTTCCGCACATCGTGTGGCGAAGTGTGCCGGCCGGCGTGACGTGCCCCATCTCCGGAGATCGGCTTTCCGGAGGACGCCATGCCACGCCGTATCCTGCCCCTCGTGCCCGATGGCCTGACCGTCGTCGGCGTCGAGCCGGCGACCGACCCGCTCATCGTGCGCGTCGTACCCCGTCCGGGCCCGACGTGCTGTCCCACCTGTCAATCGTCCGCGGGCCGCAAGCACGGTCACTGCGAGCGCACCCTCGCCGATTTGCCTTGGCAGGGCCGGTCCGTCAGCCTGCGCCTCCGGCTGCGACGCTTCCGCTGTGCGAACCCAGCCTGTCCGCGGCGGACCTTCAGCGAGAGTGTCGATGACGTCGCTGCCGCTCATGCCCGCCGATCCGAGCGGCTGCGCGTGCTCCAGCGCCATCTCGGTCTCGCCCTCGGTGGTGCGCCCGCCGCCCGTATGGCGCAGCGTCTCGCGATGCCGGTGAGTGCCGATACCCTCGTGCGCCTCGTGCGTGCGGCGCCTCTGCCGACACAGCCCGAGCCGCGCGTCGTCGGCATCGACGAGTGGGCTTGGCGCCGCGGGCGCAGCTACGGCACCATGGTCGTCGACCTCGAACGTCACACCGTCCTCGATCTCCTGCCCGACCGGGACGCCGGGAGCGTCGCCGCTTGGCTGCGCGTCCATCCGGGCATCGAGGTCGTCGCTCGCGACCGCGCCGACGTCTTCGCCGAGGGCTCCCGCGCGGGCGCGCCGCAGGCCCAGCACGTCCTCGATCGTTTTCTCCTGCTGCGTAACCTCAGCGTCGCCCTACGTGCGATCGTCGCCCATCATCATGGCGTGATCCGCGCCGTCGGTCGTGCGCTCATCGATCAGGGGGGCGAGGCAGCGCAGGCTGCGAAGGAAGCCACGCGTCCGCCGACGGTGATCGAGGTTCGGAAGCGGGCGACGCACGCGCGGCATTGGGCTCGGTACTCCGAGCTCAAGCGGCTGTCCGAGAGCGGCGCCTCGGTGGCCGGCATGGCTCGGGCCCTGGATCTCGATCGCAAGACGGTGCGGGTCTGGCTGCGCCAGGACGCGCCGCCCTGCTGGCGGCGACGCCGCACCGTGCCGACGATCCTCGACCCCTACCGCGATCATCTCGAGGCGCGCTGGCAGGCCGGCTGCCGCAACGCCGCCGAGCTCGCCCGCGGGCTGATCCGCGCGGGGGCCGACATCCGTCCGCGGGTGGTGCGGGATTGGGCGATGAGACGGCGTCGCGCGAGCGCGGACGTTATGGACGCCACGCCGGGCTCGATGAGCGCGCCGCGATGGCGGCCCCCGTCGATCAACCGGACGGCGTGGCTCCTGCAGGCGGACCCGAGCGCAATCGTTGCGGACGATCGCCGCTTCCTCGATCACCTGCGGGTGGAGGCACCCGATCTGGCGAAGAGCGTGGCCGTCGCGACGCGCTTTGCCGACCTCGTGCGACGGCGCTCGGGTGAGAGCCTGGAGGCTTGGTTCGCGGCGGCGGCGGCGACGCCGCTGGCGAAGTTCGCCGCCGGGCTCGAGCGCGACAGGGACGCGTTACGCGGCGCGATCACGACGCCGTGGTCGACGAGTCCGGTGGAGGGGCAGATTGGCAGGCTGAAGATGCTCAAGCGCACGATGTTCGGCCGCGCGGGCTTCGCGCTACTGCGCCAGCGCGCCCTCACCGCGACCTGACCTGGAATTCCGCGCCACACGAAATGCGGAAGAACCACGATCACTCGGCGTTGACATGGACGGGATCCGGGAGAAATACGATCTCTCAGAACGTCACGCCTGCCGGATCGTCGGCCAGCATCGGGGTACGCAGCGCTACGTGCTTGCCGTGCCGGCCGACGAGGATGCGCTGACCCGCGCCATCGTCGCCCTGGCGTCCGAGTACGGACGCTACGGCTACCTCCGCGTCACCGCGCTGCTTCAGGCAGCCGGCTGGCAAGCGGGCAAGGACCGGGTCCAGCGCATCTGGCGTCGCGAGGGGCTGAAGGTTCCCGGCCGACATAGACCCCGCAGCCGCCTCTGGCTGAACGACGGCTCGTGCGTGCGGCTGCGTCCGCTCCACCGCAATCACGTCTGGAGCTTCGACTTCGTACAGGCGCAGACGCACGACGGGCGGAGCCTGCGCATCCTGACGCTGATTGATGAGCACAGCCGGACCTGCCTCGCACTGAAGGTGGCGCGGCGCATCAGCAGCGTCGGCGTGATCGAGGCTCTGACTGAGGCGATGTGCCTGCACGGCATCCCGGAGCACATCCGCTGCGATAACGGCCCTGAGATGATCTCGAAGGCGCTGCGCAGATGGCTCGCCAAAGCTGGCTCGCAGATCCAATACATCGCGCCCGGATCGCCGTGGTAGAACGGGTATTGTGAAAGCTTCAACGGCAAGCTGCGTGACGAGTGCATCATGCAGGAGATCTTCTACTCACTGAAAGAGGTGCAGATCGTGATCGGTCTATGGCAGAGCACATACAACCGCATCCGACCGCACTCGTCCTTCGGCTGCCGGCCGCCTGCGCCTGTCAGCTTCCCAGATCTGGCCTTCCGGCTACCCATGGCCGCTACCATGCAGTAGCCTCACATCTGGCCCGGTCCAAAATACCGGTCAGGTCATGGGTGGGCTTCTTTTCGGACTGGGGACGTAGTCATAAGGCGATGGCGCGCCCAAGCATGTCTACCACAACATTGTTTCTCCCAATAGACAACCGAGCGTCATAAGCACGGTTAGACTGCGAGCCTGCGGAGTTCATTCATGCCTTCCTCGCGCGAGATCACGGGCGCGTAGCCGAGTTCCTTCCGCGCTTTTTCGATGTTCAGGGTGATCTCGAACGCAGATGCAGCATAAGCCTGCAAAGTGAGCGGCGGGACGATCCGGCCTCCCGTCAATCGTCCAGCCAGTCCGCCAAGCTGGGCGATTATACGAACCAGCACGCGCGGTATAGTCTTGTCCGGGCCAGATAATCCTTGCGTGCCAAGCATTTCCGTGACGAAGTCGCGGAACTCCGAAGGAGCATCGTCGGCAAGAAAATAGATCTGCCCCGCGTGGCCACGGCGCAGCGCCAACTCGAGCCCAGAGCAAAGGTTGGCGATGTGCAGGGTCGAGGTCAGATAACGGCCGCCGTCTATCCAGGCGAGCTTCCCAGCGCGGGCCATTTCCGTCAGGATCGGGATCGCCGTAGTATCGTCACGCCCCCAGACCATGCGAGGACGCACCACGACGACACGCATGCGTACGCTGTTAAAGCCGAGCGCGATCCGCTCCGCCTCGGCCTTGCTGCGCGAGTAAGAGCCGGCGGGACGCCGGGGGTAGGGCCGGCGCTCATCGACGTTTACAAGCGGTTTGCCGTCCGCGAGGACAGACTCGGAACTCAGGTGGATCGCCGTAGCTATGCCCGCTGCCGACGCTACTTCCAAGACGTTGCGGGTGCCATCGACGTTCACCCGCCACTGCTTCGATCCGCCCATGCCGTGATTGGTATCTGCGGCGGTATGGATGAGCGCATCGCAGCCGCTCATCCCGTCGCGTATCGATGGATCGAGAATGTCGCCCACGTAGGCCTCAGCCCCAAGGCTTCGCACTGTCTCAGCCGATCCCGTGCTGCGCGCCAAGCCAACAACTTCGATGCCGAGTGCGACGAAGTGGCGGACCAGATTGCGGCCAACGTACCCGCCCGCTCCGGTGATGAACAGGCGCTTGCTGGGCACATCTCCGACCACCGCAGTTTCCGTCATCGTCATCCGCAGATCTCCGCAATCATGAAAAGGACCATCAGTCCGAGGTCTCTGGCGTGCCAAATGGCGGCAAGCCTTCTGCCAGCTTGGAAATCTCGCTTAGAATCTTCTCGCGCTCGGCGGTAGGAAACTGATGGAAGTCGAGATGCTCTAGGAACTTGAGGCCTTCCAGGGCGAGATAAGCGAGTAGCGCTTTACGAGGCGCAGCCGACGTTTCGACGATCCGACTGATGGTGGCGTCCTGCTGCGCGCGCATTCGCTGGCGCAACCCTTCGTCCAGAGCGAGAGCTGCGGTGAGGTTCAACGCGACGGGTTTGAACGCTGCTGGAGGTGGCGTCGCCGCGCCCTGGATACGTCCGAGGATCGCGAGGTTCGAGCGTTGGCCGAGATCGCCTTCAAGGGAGGCATGATGAGCCTGATCGCGTTGAAAGGCCCGATGGACTACCGCCTCGATCACCCCCTGCTTGGTCTTTAGATCGTAGAGTACGCTGCCCTTACTGATGCCCGCCTCCTGAGCAACGGCTTCAAGGGTCAGGTTCGCCGCTCCGACGCGCGCAACGACGCGTTCGGCGGCGTCGAGCATCGCTTCGCGATCGATTGTGCGTTTGCGACCCATACCATGCTCATTTATATCCGTCTGGTCGGATATAAACGTTGGTGATTTTTTCGCAATGGGGAAGTCGGAGGAGTCGTGGGGTTTTCCCTACTTTGGTGCCGCCGCTAAGGAGCGTCGTGTCGTCCGAACTACTGGCTGGCTCGACAGACGGCAATCGTCGCCCAAGCGGGCAATTCGCGGTCGGGCGCACCGACGCGCTGTTCGCGCTCCGTCTCACTAGTGCAGTGACGCGGACGGAGGATTCACGCAGGCGGTGAGGCGTGCGAGTCTGGGCCAGGGCTCAGACGGTATGCGTTCTTCTCGATGCGAGCGACGCGGCATGGCTGGCTGCCATCGCCAGCGACCGCTCTCGCCCGCTCAAACATATCCAGCGCGCCGGCATCGTCCTGCTCTCGGCCGAGCGCCTGAGTGTCCAAGAAGTCGCCCGGCGGGCGGGCGTCAGCCGTCCGGCCGTGTGGCGCTGGCAGCGGCGCTACGCCGAGGCGGGCGTCGAGGGTCTGCTGCGCGACAAGACGCGTCCGCCCGGGACACCACCCCATTCGACCGAGACGGTCGCCGAGGTGCTGGCGCTGACTTGCTCGGAACCGCCGGGCGAGGTCACGCACTGGACCGGCCGGGCCGTGGCCCGCGCGGTCGGGATCTCGTTGCGCGCCGTGCAGCGGATCTGGGACGCTCACCGCCTCCAGCCGCACCGACTGCGCACGTTCAAGCGCTCGCGCGATCCCGCCTTCGCCGCCAAGGTCGAGGACGTAGTCGGCCTGTATATGGATCCGCCGGCCCATGCGGTGGTGCTGTCCATCGACGAGAAGAGTTAGATCCAGGCGCTGGAGCACACCCGCCCCGACCGTCCGCTCGCCTCCGGCCATGCCGCCGCCCAGACCCACGACTACACACGCCACGTCACCACGACGCTGTTTGCTGCCCTCGACGTCTTGGCGGGCACCGTGCTCGGCCGTTGCATGCAGCGCCACCGGACCGGTGAGTTCATCCGCTTGCCGGGACGCCGTCGAGGCCGCCGTCCCGCCCGGCAAGGCGATCCACGCGATCCTCGACAACGTCGCCACCCACAAGCATCCGAAGGTGCGCACCTGGCTCGCCCGGCACCCGCGCTGGACGTTCCACTTCACTCCGACCTCGGCCTCGTGGCTCAACGCGGTCGAGGGCTTCTTCTCAGCGCTCACCCGTCGTCGGCTGCGGCGAGGCTCCTTCACCGGCGTCGTCGACCTCTAGGCGGCGATCAAACGCTACATCGCCGAGCACAACCGGAGCGCCAGACCATTCGTCTGGACCAAGCCCGCCACCGATATCCTCGCCGCCGTCAGCCGATCCCCTGAACCATCCGTCTGAGTCAGTGCACTAGCCGTTCAAGACGCTTCAGCCGATGCCTGAAAGCAGTCATGGATGGGTGGCGCGACGTGGACAAGCCTGTCGCCGAGCGACCTGCGGCCTGCCGAAACGACCTTTGCCTGACCCTCTCCGCAAAGCAGATACGGCTCGAGCATAGGAAGCTGCCTCTGCCGCGGTGGACTGCTCCACACAAACCCACTCAAGAATACCTTTCCTATTACGATAGGGAATGTCGGATAAAAATTTCAATACAATCAAAAAATGTCGAATATAAATAGTTTCTCACGTGATATGCCCTTTTACCTGTATGCTTCTACAAGCGACTTATCGAAAATTTTACTCAATGTTAAGAGTTGCATTGTATATTTGAATCGATTTATGCCAGGGCTCGTGTGTCGCTATGCTGAGAAATTCAAAGATCCTGGCCAAGGCGGCCGTCCCGCTCTTGATTATGGCAGCCGTCGCTGCGGGATTGGTGTTCTATGCCATCAGCGGGCTCAATCAGCTCGCCGGGCAGACGCGCGAGATCGTCGACCTGCAGGCGGTCCGTCTCGAACGGATCCTGAGCATTCAGGTCAACACCAACGACGCCGCTGTCCTGGCGCGCAATCTCATCCTTGAGACGCGTGAGCAGGAGATGGCCGGCTATAAAACGCGCTACGATGCGACCGTGAAGGCCTCGCTCGATGCTGTGAATACCCTGATTGCGATGGCCGATACACCTGATCGGAAAGCCACCAACCAGACCCTGCAGGGTATCCTCAAGGAGTTCTACGCCGCCCTGGACAAGGCAAATGCCCTTGGCCTCAAGAACGACAACGAAGCCGCCGCAAAGGTCCTCCTGATCGAGGCCTCTCCCACGCGCACCAAGATGCGAGAGTTCGTTCAAGGTCGCGTTGAGCGGCTGAATGCCGAGCTGCGCCGAGCCCGCGACGATGCCGAGCAGGCCGTGACCGCGGCCAAGACCATGCTGATCGCCGCCTCCGTTGCCGGCCTCATCGGCGCGATGGCGCTGTCGGCCCTGATCGTGATCTTCGGCATCACGCGTCCGTTGGGTAGCCTCGTCGGCGTGCTCCAGCGCATGGCTCGCGGCGAGGTCGACGCCGAGATCCGGGAGGCCGCTCGCGGCGACGAGATCGGTGCCGTCGGCAAGGCGGTCGAGGGCATCAAGGCGATGGTCGCCCGCAAGGCCGCCGAGGAGGCCGAGGTCAAGCGCCGCGCCGACGAGGCCGCCGCCGCCGAGCGCAAGCGCACCATGGTCGAGCTCGCCGACGGCTTCGAGCGCGCGGTCGGCGGCATCGTCGGCCTGGTCTCGTCCTCGGCCACCGAACTGCAGGCCACCGCCCAACAGATGACCGCTACCGCTCAGGAGACCGCCTCCCAGTCGACGACCGTGGCAGCCGCCGCCGAGGAGGCGTCGACCAATGTCAACACGGTCGCGGCCGCGGCCGAGGAACTCGGTTCGTCGGTGCAGGAGATCGGCCGGCAGGTGCAGGGATCTGCCAGCCTCGCGCAGGCCGCGGTGGGCGAGGCCGGCCAGACCGCTCACCTCGTCCAGGCGCTCAGCCAGACCGCGGCGCGGATCGGCGACATGGTCGGGATGATCTCGGGCATCGCCAGCCAGACCAACCTGCTGGCGCTCAACGCCACGATCGAGGCGGCGCGGGCAGGTGCGGCGGGGCGGGGCTTCGCGGTGGTGGCCTCCGAGGTAAAGGCGCTGGCCGAGCAGACCGCCAAGGCGACCGAAGAGATCGCGCGCCAGATCGGCGAGGTTCAGGGCGTGACCGCGCAGGCGGTGACGGCGATCGGTGGGATCACGGGCCGGATCCGGGAGATCGACAACGTGGCCACCTCGATCGCGGCGGCGGTGGAGCAGCAGGGCGCGGCCACGCAGGAGATCGTGCGCAACGTGGCGCAGGCGTCGGCGGGCACCAACGAGGTGACGGGCAACATCGCTGGCGTGGCGCAGGCCTCGGAGGAGACGGGAGCGGCGGCCAATCAAGTCCTGTCGGCGGCCTCGGAGCTGTCGCGGCAATCCGAGCATCTCGGTGCCGAGGTCGCCCGCTTCCTCGCAACCGTACGGGCAGCGTGAGAACGTCATGGCTAAGATGCATGTTCTCCCAGTCCGCTCTCACAGCCTCGATGAGGTCACACGTCTGAGCGAGGAGCTGGCCGCCGCGTACGAGCGGGGTCAGCATCTCGGCCCGCGGGCGTTGCATATCCAGGCTGGCGGCGAACGGCTGATGGAGATGGGCCGTCAGTTGGAAGTTGTTGTCGACGAGCTGGATCTATCGCTGACCAAATTCGGCATGCAAGGGCAGGTGAATACCCTGCGGCGCATGCTCAGCACCGTCCACCAGCTTGCTGGCATGGCACAACAATTTTCGCCTCCTGCTTGACCTTGATCGGACTCAACCGCCGACCTCGATAGGATACAAACACTGATCGGCCATCGAATATTGACAAAGGTGAGCCAGAAGAAGACTGTCGCGAGATCATCTATATGCGATACGGGCAAGAATCGCTTTAAATGCTCTCTGGGGCCGCTGGCGGGGTGGCGCCTCGACGAGGCGCCAAATACCCATGCGGAGCCTCACAGACCATTTTTGTCGATATGAGGCCGCGACTAAACACGCACTACATGGCACGGGTACGACATGCGTGATTTCCGCCGTCGTACCCCTGTGAACACCCCCAGCGGAACCCATAGCGCCTCAGCGGCGCATCCCTCAGATCAGGATGCGCTCGATTTCGTCCAAATTCACCTCATCGGCCCGGCGATCGTAGAGCTGGGTTGTCCGCGTCGATGCATGGTTGGCGATGGCGGCGGCGCGTTCCAGGGTGCCGCCGTTCTTCAGGTAGGCGGTGATCCCGCTGGCGCGGAACGTGTAGTTGCCGATCTGCGTGGCGATACCGGCGGCCTTCGCCCGACGCCGCACCATCGCATAGGCATTGGCGCTCGGTAGGTACGTGCGGGTCAGTTCGGCCGTCCCGCGCCGGATCGTCCGGAACAGAGGGCCGTCGCCGTCGGCGGCGATGCCTGTGCCGTCCAGGTAGGCGTGCAGGTAGCTCTCCAGGTTGTGGTGGCAGGGTAAGTCTGGACTTGCTACGGTTTAATGGAGAGCGGTTTGGTGGGTGAAGCCCCTCTCGAACTGGATAGGGCTGGTGTAGCCCAGCGCCGAGTGACGGCGACGGGGATTGTAGAAGCCAACGATGTAACGGGCCAGCGCGACGGTGGCCTCGGCTCGTATCGGGAACGCGGTGCGCCAGACCAACTCGCTCTTCAGCTTCTTGAAGAACGTCTCGACCATCGCGTTGTCGAAGCAATTTCCCTTGCCAGACATCGAAATCACGATGCCATGTCCTCGTAGTTCCGCCTGATACTCATTCGAACAGTACTGACTGCCGCGGACGCCCTTCTGTGTGTCAAGCCGCGATGCGGGTCTGGTTGATCGCCTGCCGGCTCCGGGTGATGAGCGTGAACACCTCACGGGCGATGTAGCGCTTCAGGCAGCGGATCGCTTCCAGCTTGGAGTGGCCTTCTGCGATGCGGCGGGCCACATACGTCTTGGTCCGCTCATCGGTTCGCAGTCGCCCGATGGCGATGATGTGCAGCGCGCTGTTGGCCGCGCGATCACCGCCTCGGTTGAGGCGATGGCGCACCGTCTTGCCCGATGAGGCCGGCACGGGGCTCACGCCACAAAGCGCCGCGAAGCCTGCCTCTGCGCGCAAGCGCTCGGGATTGTCGCCGGCCGTCAGGAGAAGCTGAGCGGCGCCATTGCTGCCGATGGAGTTGCGGGCCACGAGGTCCGGGGCAAGCTCGTCGACGATGGCGCCGATCATGGCATCGAGATCGGCGATCTCGTCGTGCAGTTCCAGATAGCGCCGCG